>JBKPBV010000123.1:0-16515 GCA_046727055.1 Actinomycetota bacterium
GTGCTGGTCTTGGTGATCAACGTGACGGCAATCGGCTCGGCCGCTCCCCCGGTAGCCTCGCCTCCCGGCTCGCCGGTGCCACCACCACCACAGGAGGCGAACATCAGCGATGCCGCCGCCGTTAACGCCAGGGCCGCACCGAGGCGGGTGCCTCTGTGGTTCGGCGGTAGGTACTTCATAGGAATGATCCTTTAGTTAAACGCACCGCCGATCATGACAACGGTGTCAAACTCATTCTTAAGTCCTTCTCAGGTTTGGTGTCAAGGCCCAACAAACTAACGAATTCATATACGGGTACGCTAAATCCTCAGAAAGGGGACATCGATGTCAACTCCGCCTTCCGTATCGACCCCGAGGTCACGTGCCACCATCCGCGATGTTGCGGCCTTGGCAGGCGTAGGAACCAAAACGGTGTCGCGGGTTATCAACGACGAGGCAAACGTATCGTCCCAAACCCGAGCGCGGGTCCAACGCGCCGTATCGGCGTTGAATTTCAAGCCGAACCAAGGGGCTGGCGCGCTGCGGCGCGGCGATCGCAAGACCCTCACGCTAGGCCTCCTCCTCGACGCCTTGGACAACCCATTCTCAGCCTCAATTAACCGTGCTGTCGAGACCGTGGCGTACGGAAGGGACACAACGGTTCTTGCCGCCAGCTCCGACAACGATCCCGGCCGTGAACGAATCATGGTTGATGCCTTCACCCGTCGTCGGGTCGACGGACTGATCTTGAACACGATCACTGAAGATCAGGGTTACCTGCAAGCAGAACGCGAGCAAGGTACGCCGCTGGTCTTCGTTGATCGACCACCGATCGGGTTGTTGGCAGATGCTGTCGTCACCAACAACTACGAGGCGGCGGTTGAAGCGACGCGACATCTGATCAGCCACGGGCACCGCCAGATCGCCCACCTCGGCGACGAGCCTGCCGCCACGACTGCCTGGGGTCGCCTACACGGCTTCGCCGATGCCATGTCCGAAGCTGGGTTGGCCGGCACGGCACGGCAGGTAAACGCCTTGCACTCCGAGCAGGAGGCTTATGCCGCGGTGCACGGTCTCATCCAGCTCGACACTCCCCCCACCGCACTATTCACTTCTCATTACCTGGTCACGCTGGGCGCCATCCGCGCCCTGCATGACGTCCAGGCGGAACAGCGAGTCGCGCTGATCGGCTTCGATGACATCTTGCTTGCCGACCTGGTCCGCCCCGCCATCACGGTGATGGCACAAGATCCGGCCCGGCTCGGCACACTAGCGGCCGAGCGCATTTTCGCGCGACTGGACGGTGACACCTCACCAGTGCAGTCCCTGGTCGTGCCTGCCACGTTGATTGCCCGCGGCTCAGGGGAGATCCCACCACCTGACAGCTAGCCGCATCGCATTACTGTCGAGTGAACCCGGGTAGTTGAGAGGGGAACCGACTGTGACGATCTCTAAGACAATCCCGCTCAGTCAAAGCGAGCAGTGGACGGTGGACCGCGCTGTCGCGGCGGTCGCGACCAGCCTTGCCGGGGTCCAGCGGCTAGGGGTCGCCTTTTCCGGCGGTGTTGACTCCACCCTGTTGCTGGCTCTCGCGACGCGGGTGCTGGGCCCCGAGCGCGTGGTGGCGCTGCTTGGAGTGTCTGCCAGCTTGGCCGCTGAGGAGCGGATCGCGGCCCATGACGTGGCCCGCCACGTGGGTGTGCCGCTGGTGGAGGTGGAGACCCATGAAACTGACCGCCCGGAATATCAGGCGAACGGGCCTGATCGATGTTTCTACTGCAAAGAGGAGCTTTTCAGCCGCATCGAGCACCAGGTCGGCACCAGATACCGGCTCGATGCCATTGCCTACGGGGAGAACGCCGACGATGCCCGACGACTCGACCGCCCCGGCGCCCGCGCCGCGGCCAATCACCAGGTGCTGCGGCCGCTCGCCGATGCCGGCATGACCAAACAAGTGGTCCGTACCGTGGCGCGGGCTATGGGCCTGCCGGTGGCCGGCAAACCGGCCGCGCCTTGCCTCGCCTCACGAATCCCCCACCACCGGCCGGTGACCCCTGCCAAGCTGCGCCAGATCGAACAGGCCGAATCTGCGTTGCGGCAGCTCGGCTTTACCGACCTAAGAGTTCGCCACCACGACCAGGTGGCCCGGGTTGAGCTGCCACCCGCGGACCTGGTGCGGGCCGTAATTGAGCCGCTCCGCAGCAACGTGCTGACCGCCGTACGAGATGCCGGGTTCCGATTCGTCACTGTCGATCTTGGCGGTATCCAGTCCGGCGCATTCACCCTGCCGCTGCTGAATCCTGATCATGACTGAATCGGCGCATTCCGGGCGATCCATCGAGGCGTTTGCCGAGCTTGATCACCATCGGGCCGAGCGACGCGGCTACCCGGAGGCGATCTATTGCCCCGGCAAGACACCCGAACAGATTGCCATGATCGCCGCCGCTGTTCGTGAGCAACCGCACATGACATTGTTCACCCGAGCCACCAAACAGCATGCCGCAGCCATCCTCTCCCAGCTGCCCGGCGCCTTTCATGATCAAGAGGCGAGCCTGCTGGCCTGGCCACCTGACCCACCGGACGCCACCGGAGGTTTCGTTGTGGTGCTCGCAGCCGGAACTTCCGATCTGCCGGTCGCCAAGGAGGCGCAGCTCACCGCCTGCTACCTGGGACGGTCCACCGAGCTGGTTGTTGATGTCGGCGTCGCTGGCCTGCATCGGATCCTGGGCCGTCTGGACCTGCTTCAGCAGGCCCGGGCTGTTGTCGTGGCTGCGGGCATGGACGGCGCGCTTCCCAGTGTGGTGGCCGGACTCATCAAAGCACCTGTGGTGGCCGTGCCTACCTCGGTGGGCTACGGCTCAGCTTTTGATGGACTGGCCGCCCTCCTCGCGATGCTCAACGCGTGCGCACCCGGGGTGGCGGTGGTGAATATCGACAACGGCTATGGCGCCGGCCACCTGGCAGCCCAGATCGCGGCCCCATGAGCACCCGACGCCACGCGTGGATCGATGCCTCCGCCGGAGTCGCGGGCGACATGTTGTTGGGCGCTCTCATCGACGCAGGCGCCGATCTGGCAGTCGTACAGCATGCCGTCGACGCCGTGATCGCTGACTCTGTGAGGCTGGTATCGACACCGGTGACCCGAGCCGGACAACACGCGAGCCGGATTTCGGTAAAGGTGATCACCCAAGACGTTCCGGTGCGGGAGTGGAGAGCGGTTAAGGACCTTATTGCCACTGCAGATCTCTCAGCGCCGATCCGGGAGCGCGCGTTGGCAACCTTTGGCCGACTTGCCGAAGCCGAGGGTCGAATCCACCACATGCCTGCAGCGGAAGTACATTTTCACGAGGTCGGCGCACTCGACTCCATCGCAGACATCGTGGGAGTCGCAGCCGCCGTGCACTCTCTTGAGATCGACAGTATCAGCGCGAGTGCCATAGCGGTCGGATCCGGACGGAGCCGAGGCGCCCATGGTGATCTGGGGGTTCCGGTGCCGGCAGTCGTCGAGCTGGCTGCAGGATGGAAGCTCTTCGCCGGCGGCTCAGGCGAACTTACGACGCCAACCGGCATGGCATTGTTGTCGGCCCTTGCCGAGCGCTGCGAAAACCTGCCGCTGCTAATCCTGCACGCTTCCGGGGCTGGCGCCGGCAGCCGAGACACGCCCGGTCGGCCCAACCTCACGCGCGTACTGATCGGCGAACGAGTCACACGCCCCGATGACCATCTGTCGGAGGCAGATGTGCTGATCGAGGCCAATGTCGACGATCTGGACCCTCGACTCTGGCCTGGGGTACTCACCAGCTTGATCAGGGCCGGGGCCGCCGACGCATGGCTCGTTCCGATCATCATGAAGAAAGGTCGACCCGCGCATACGGTCAGCGTTCTGGCGCGACCCGATCAGGCAGTCGATCTCCGCTTCCTGCTCTTGTCCCTGACGAGCACCATCGGCGTGCGGGAGACCCGCGTGCGCAAAACAGCCCTACCACGAGGATGGGTCGATTTGATCGTCGCTGGCAGCTGCATATCAATCAAGATCGCGCATCACCACGGCACGATCTGGCAGGTCACGCCCGAGTTCGATGATCTTGAGAGGGCCGCGGATCAGCAGGACCTCTCCCCGATCACTGTGCTCGAGCACGCCATGGCAGCCGCTCTAGCCGCAGGTCTGGTCGCCGGCGCCGCCGTACCCGAGGGACTGCGCTCGAGCCGAACGAGATCGTAGCCCTCCATCGCCGAGGTGTGATCATGGGCAATGCACGTACCTTTCCCACCAAAACTGCAGAAACGTACGCCTCGCCCTGCTGAAACCCGTGCGTTCGCCACCAAACCGGCGGAAACGTACGCCGCCAACACCAGGGGCCGGGATCGCTCCACTGAGATCAGCCTGAGGAACCGGCGTCGAGTAGATTTGCTGCGTTGCCGCGTGAACCGATCGGCTTGCGGTAGCCGCCCAAGACGAGTCCCAAGCCCGCGCCAGAGAGGAAGTCGAGGACCGAGCCCACGTCGTCCGCCGCCGCTGCCCCGGCGCCGCTCACTCCACCGGAGGGTACCCCGCTGACTCTCAGTGCGCCGGCGCCTCCGGCCACAGTTGTCGCAACTCAGGCACCTGCCATCGCTCCGCAGGTGGATCCTGCCCTCGTCCCCGAGCTCGACAGTAAGGTTGACGGCTTCTTGAGCGCTTTGATGGCATCTCAGACGCGCTCCCCTGAATTCGCCCAACAGGCCGCCAACGTTCGTGCCATGGGAGACGCTGACATTCGGCGAGCTGCGGAGACCTCCAATCGCCTGCTGCAGACTCCGGTACGCGCGCTCAAGGAGGGTGGCATCGCAGAGGGGTCCAAGGTGGGCAACACCCTGCTCGAGCTGCGCCGCACCGTCGAGGACCTGGACCCGAGCCGGGCGACTGGGACACGCAAGTTTCTCGGAATGATCCCCTTTGGCGACAAGATCACGGATTATTTCCGACGCTACGAGTCCGCCCAAGGCCACTTGAACGGGATCCTGCACGCGCTGCGGAATGGCCAGGACGAGCTGACCAAGGACAATGTCGCCCTCAACCTGGAGAAGCAGAACCTCTGGGGAACGATGGGGCGCCTCAACGCCTACATCTATGTCGCCGAGCGGCTCGACGCCCGACTCGCGTCAACGATCGCACAGCTAGAGTTCGCTGATCCCGAGCGTGCCAAGGCGCTGAGCCAAGATGTGCTGTTCTACGTCCGGCAAAAGCACCAAGATCTGCTTACCCAGCTGGCTGTCTCGATCCAGAGCTATCTCGCGATCGACATCATCATCAAGAACAATATTGAGTTGATCAAGGGAGTTGACCGGGCATCCACTACGACCATCTCCGCGCTCCGTACGGCCGTGAACGTCGCGCAGGCCCTCGGTAACCAGAGACCGGTTCTCGATCAGATAACGGCGTTGAACACCACCACCTCCGACCTGATCCAGCGCACCTCCGAGATGATGCGTGACACCTCCGCGCAAATCCAGCAGCAGGCAGCCTCGGCTACGATCGGACTACCGCAGCTGCAAGCGGCATTCCAGAACATCTACGCCACGATGGATTCCATCGACAACTTCAAGCTCCAGGCGCTGGACACCATGGCAGCAACCATTGGCACCTTGGAGACCGAGGTCGCCAAGTCACGGGAATACCTTGATCGGGTGCAGCGCCAAGATCAGCAGCTGGCCTCGGGTGCGTTGGACCTCGAGAGTGGCCCTACGCCCGGGCGGCTGCGCTGACTTGGCGTCGTCTCGACCTTTGATCGTGTCTCATGGGATTCAAGGAGTGGATTGCAGCCCTCACAGGACGGCGTCCGCAACCACCCGCGGTACCGGGGCCGCCCCCACCTGCGGCACCGACCGAGGCCGACATCATGGATGCGCTTGATCGCGTCGAGCACATGGTCGGCGGTGGCGCGGTGCCAGCGCCGGTTCAGTCCAGAGTCCGCCGCGTTGCGCAGACGGTACGCGAAACCATGCCTCGGCTCCGTAACCTCGGGCTCGGGAGCCCAGAGGCCTATTCGGTGATGGCAACGGCGACCGACTACCTGCCCGAAGCAATCGGCGCGTACACCCGGCTGCCACGACAGTGGGCCGATTCGCGCCCCATCGAGAACGGCAAGACCTCGCTGATGCTGCTCATCGACCAGCTGGACCTGCTGCGCGCCACGATGGACAAGATCTTCGACGCAGTTGTCCGGGTCGATGCCGACGCCTTGATCGTGCACGGGCGCTTCCTGCAGGAAAAGTTCGGGCATGCCTCCACCGGAGGAGCTTTGAACATCGGCGAACAGCCCGCACCGGAGGCCCCGCGCAACACCCTGGACCTGCCGTGACAGAGCTACCGACCCGCACCCTCGCCGACGCGCTGGACGCGCTTCGCAATACCGCCGCAGCGGCAGGGCTCGAGCCTGAGGCGGCGGTCCGTGAGGGCGAAGCACTGGCCGCCGCCATTGCTGAATCCGCAGAGCAGGCTTACCTCGACTGGGGCAAGCAGACCGGCCATCACCACCCGCAGGCTTTCTTCGATGCGGCACACCGTGGCCGACGCTGGCGCGCCGCACCAACGGTGCTCCTCGGACAGCTGGCCGTTAATAGGTCACCGCACGCCTCCGGCTATGCCGAAGCCATGGCCGAGGTCTGTCGCGCTGCGCAAACTCTCGGGGTCCCCAACCCACGGACCGCTGGCAATGCGGCGGTCGCCGCGGCAGCCCAGCTTGGGGCGCTGAACCCCCCGCCGGCGCCAGCGACCAGTCGCCCAGAGGTAGCGGCCATGCTCCAGGCTCTCAACCAGAGCACACTCGACCTGAGCTCGATGAAGCTGGATCTCCCCGACTTTTCTCCAGAGATCGGCTCAGAACCTCGCCCTGAGCACGAGGACATGCGCCCTGAGCCTGTCGAAGGGCGACCGCATGTCGAAGGGCAACGGCCTGCCGCTTCGACAAGCCCAGCGCACATAACCGAGGCAGAGCCAGAACCGAAGACCCTCGCCGAACTGCTCGCCGAGCTGGACGCCCTCATCGGCCTCACCCCGGTCAAGGCCGAGATCCACCGGCAGGTGGCAGTGCTTCGTGTCGAAACTCTGCGTAGCAAGGCCGGCTTGAAGTCTCCGACCATCACCCGGCATCTGGTCTTCGTCGGCAATCCCGGCACCGGCAAGACAACCGTGGCAAGGCTGGTAGGTGGGATCTACCGGGCTCTCGGACTGCTGTCGAAGGGCCAGCTCGTCGAGGTCGACCGCTCGGAGCTGGTCGCCGGCTATCTCGGGCAGACCGCGATGAAGACAGCCGAGGTTGTGGCCTCGGCCACAGGTGGAGTTCTTTTTATCGATGAGGCGTACAGCCT
This sequence comes from Actinomycetota bacterium, assembly GCA_046727055.1. GTDB lineage: Bacteria > Actinomycetota > Actinomycetes > Propionibacteriales > Propionibacteriaceae > Microlunatus. Next base: position 7,330 of record JBKPBV010000123.1, read on the forward strand.
GGCCGGTGACCAGTACGGTCAGGAGTCGGTTGACACCTTGGTCAAGGAAATGGAGGACCGCCGCGACGATCTCGTGTTGATCGTGGCGGGCTATCCCGATCCGATGGCGATCTTCATCGCGCAGAATCCAGGGCTGGCCAGCCGATTCCGTACCACAATCGAATTCGACGATTACACCGACGAGGAGCTCGTGCGCATTCTCAGGCAGATGGCCCGAGCAGCCGATTACGACCTCGATGACGGCTGCATCGAGCGCTTTTCCGCAATCCTTGCCACAACGCCGCGCGGTCCGATGTTTGGCAATGCGCGATTCGCGCGCAATCTGTTAGAGGCCGCGATCGGGAAGCATGCTTGGCGGCTGCGCGACGTCGCGAAGCCGAGCGTGGAGCAGCTGCGAAAGCTGGTCCCTGAAGACTTTGACCCTGAAGACCTCGACTCTGAAGATTTGGACACAGTCGACTCTCAGGAAAGCGCTGCGGAGCGTGAGCCGCCCAGTGTCTCTCTGGAACAGCCGCCTGAGGATGAGGTAACAAGAACCCAAGGAGCCCAGCAGTGAGCCAGGCCAGCCAACAGCTCGGGGCAGCAGCCGGGGTGGCAGCTCCGCCTCCGGCTGCCGCCGGAACAACGACGGCTGCTCCGCTGGCCGCGCCACCAGCCACGGCCGCCCCGAGGCCCCGTGCGGGGACGCCGAGCCCCGCGATGCAGGCTCCTGCAGCAAGGAAAGTGCAGACTCCGCAACGGCTCCGATTGCTCAGCCTGGGAGTGGTAGTCGCCGGTGTGATCATCGGTCTTGTCGGCGCACTGATCTTCGGCTACCTGGCCTTCTCAATGAACCGTGCCAGTGCCGACACCGCGCAACTCATCCGTGTCCAGAATATCCAGTCCAACCTGCTCAGCGCGGACGCAACCGCGACCAATGCATTTCTGGTGGGTGGTCTGGAACCCCCCGCCCAGCGTGCCGCGTACGACCAAGCGATCAGCAGCACCAGCGCGCTCATCGCGGAAGCTGCCCAGGCACAACCAGCTGATGGGGCCGCGCTGTCCGCTCTCAACCAGCAGGTCGTCAACTACGCCGCCATGATCGAGCAGGCGCGCGCCAACAATCGCCAGGGGCTACCAGTCGGCGCTCAGTATCTGCGCAACGCCAGCGCCGAGCTTCGAGCCACCACGTTGCCGATCTTGGACAACCTGGTCAGTGCCAATGCCTCGCGCGCCGCGGATGAGATGGACGCCCGAGCTGGATACCTCGTCTCGATCATCGCCCTAATCGGTCTGGTCGGCGTGATCGCTGGACTGATCTGGTTGGCTCGTCGGTTCAGACGCACCTTCAACGTGGGGATGCTGACAGGTGCGATCGTGCTGCTGATCATGGTCGTTGGCAGCCTGATCGCCGTACAACAGCTGCGCAGCGCGCTTGATGAGATCGCTACCGGCAGCCTTGCCGCGGTCAACACCGCGGCGGACGCCCGAATCGAGGCCAACAACGCGAAGTCCAACGAGAGCCTGACGTTGATCGCGCGGGTGTCTGGGCAGTCGTTCGAGGACGCATGGAAGTCCTCCGCGGACGCCGTCGCCGGCAATCTGCCACGCCTCACCGACAAACCTGAGCTCGTGAGCCAATGGCAGGCGTACACCGACGTGCACAGCCAGATCCGAGAACTCGATGACGGCGGCAATTGGGACAAGGCGGTAGCCAAAGCCACGGGCTCAGGGCGTACGTCGTCCAACACCGTCTTCGGCACGTTCGACAGCAATCTGGCTAGCTACCTTGACGACGTGAGCCAGCAGGCTGCCGACGCGCTAGCGAACCAGCAGCCGATCATGATCGTCGCGGCGATCCTCATCTTGCTCGGTGGGTTGGCAACCGCGCTGCTAGGACGTTGGGGTGTGGCCCAGCGCGTGAAGGAGTACCGATGAGGTCCCTCTGGCGTAAGCCGGCCCTGGCCCTGGCGGCCGCCGCTTCAGCCACCGTGCTTTCCGCGTGCGCGCTATTCAGCTACAGCCCGACACCGCTGCCCGCTCCGTCCCCGACGCCGCAACCGACGACTAGCATGTCGACGTCACAGTCGAGCAGTTGCGACAACCCAGTGGCCTCATACGCGCCCGTCGGCCCGGCCACCCCGAACGCCATACCGAGTGGATCCACGATGGCCAGGATTCGCGAACGCGGCCGGCTCATCGCTGGGGTATCGGCTGACACCTACTTGCTGGGGTCACGAAACCCGTTTACTGGCGAGATCGAGGGTTTCGACATCGACATGGTCAAGGCTGTCACCGAGGCCATCTTCGGTGACGAGAACCGCTTTCAATTGAAAGTGATCACCGCAGCGCAACGGATTCCTGCGCTGGAGAACGGCGAGGTCGACATCGTTGCCCGGAACATGACGATCAACTGTGATCGTTGGGAACAGATCGCCTTTTCCGCCGAGTACTACCGGTCGGGTCAGAAGATCTTGGTCCGTAAGGGATCGAAGGCCAATTCGATCAATGATCTCAATGGACAGAAGGTGTGTGCACCGATCGGTACCTCGAGCATGGACAACCTGATCAGGAAGGCGCCCAGGGCTAAGCCGGTAGGTGCCAGCACCCACACCGGCTGCCTGGTGCTCTTCCAGGAGGGGCAGGTTGCCGCGATCACAGGTGACGACACGGTGCTGGCCGGGCTCGCTGCGCAGGACCCGTACGCGGTGGTACCAGAACAGCGGGCGTTCACCGCGGAGCCGTATGGATTGGGCTTCAACGCCGAGGACGTGGACTTCGTACGTTTCGTCAACGCTCGGCTGGACCAAATGCGCACCAATGGTGAGTGGACCCAGATCTACAACCGGTGGTTGCGCGATCCTCTCGGGCAAGCACCCGGCCCGCCTGATGCGGTCTACGGCAGGACACTATGAGCGTGACTACGGCTCCCGGACAGGTGAGCGCACCGATCGCGCCTGGCCGGATGGGTTCGGCTCTGGATGCCCGGGCCGCCCAGATCTATCTGGAGGGGCTCGGCCATTGGCGTGACGGTCGGCGCCGGGAGCTGGACGAACTGGACAGGGCCGCGCTTCTGACGCCCGCCGGCGCGGCCGCCACAGGCGACATTCTGTTATCGATGGCGCTCTGGAAAGCGGCATCTGACCGTTACGAGCTGCTGCTGACGACTTGGGATTCCGGCCGCGTTGGCGTCACTGAGCTGATGCGCATGTCGACGCTCATCTGGGGCAGGCTGGACACCGCCAGCGCCTCAGGGCTTTCGGTCTCGCTGCCTGAGGCGTGCCGGCTGTCCGACGCGCTTTTGTCACAGCTCCGCGTCAAGCTGGGTCTCGATCCTTCGGGGATGGAAATCACAGAACGGATCCGGCAGCTGCGTGCTCAGATGGAACGCATCCGTGAGCAGATCGACCTGGAACCGGCCGGAGCCCGGCAGCAGCAGGCGGCGCTCACACAATCGCGGCTGGCGCGCCGGCTCAAGGAGCTCGCAGAGAAGGCCGGCCGCGGCGGGGACGTGACGGGATTGCTGGGACCTTTGGAAATCGAGGCCGCCACCTTCGAAAGGGATCTGATCGTCAGCAGCGCTCGCCGCCGGGACGCCGCCGCGCTCCTGCAACGAGCTCGGGAGCAGCGCGTCGAGCTCGAGGCACGCGAAGTTGCCTTGCACAGCATCGTCGAGGAGTGCGTGCGCCGGGTCGAGCCGGCTCCCCGCTACGCCGTGCCGGACACCGCCGCCCTAGGTCCGGTGCCAAATACAGCCGAGGAGCTGGAGACTTACGTGCGCCGCCTCGACCAAGTGTCTCGGGCGATGACGATTGCGCAGACGGCCTACGCGAAGGCGCTCCATGATCACGACGAGCTTACAAGCCGGCTTGAGGCGTACCGCGCCAAAGCAGTGGCGACTGGCGTAGCCGAGGTTCCCGACGTGGCACGCGCATACGATCTGGCGCGGAGCGCCCTCGATGAGCGGCCCTGCCGGATGGTGCTTGCTGAGCAGCTCGTCACCCTCTACCAGACCTACCTGCAAACCACCCCCGCGCCGCACGGATCGCGCCACGCGCCGTGCTGAGGAGAAGGGAGGGGATTATGCTTCTCGTCCCCGAGCGACGACGAAGTAGGCGCGCTCCAGGGCGCGATCCGCGCGGAGCGAGCCCTGGCGAGCGGAGCAATCAAGTCGCGCATCCAGGCACGTCCGCGGAGGAAACATAATGCGATGCACCCAGCCCGGCTGCACCGGCACGATCGTGGACGGCTACTGCGACGTCTGCGGCAACCCCGGACCTGCCACCCCCTCTCCCGCTGACTCGGCCGCTGTGGGCCCCACTGATGTTGCGCCCGATTCCGATGGCGCGCCCTGCACCCAGCCCGGCTGCACCGGCACCATCGTGGACGGCTACTGCGACGTCTGCGGCACCCCAGCGCAGGTACCGGCTATCCAGTCGACCGCTGCTGACGAGGCGCCGGTCTCTGCCAGCACACCGGCTTCGGCGATCACCAGTGGCTCCAGCCGACTGCAGGCGACAGCCCTCGGCTCGCAACGGGCATCCGGCAGTGGTTCCACGATCACCACGCGGGTCCGCTCAGGTTCCCAACGGCTCCGGTCGGCTCGACTCGGCGCCGGGCTGACGCGGGTTCCCCCGGCGCCCGTGATCGACGCCGCCCAGGCGATCATGAAGAATCCCCAGGTACCGGAGGAGAAGCGAAACTGTCCGAACTGCGGTTCGCCGGTCGGTCGCTCCCGAGATGGGCAGCCAGGTCGTAGCGAGGGCTTCTGCCCGAAGTGTGGCAATCAGTTCTCCTTCACACCAAAGCTGAAGCCCGGCGATCTTGTAGCCAACCAGTACGAGGTGGCCGGCTGCCTGGCGCACGGCGGTTTGGGCTGGATCTACCTCGCCAAAGATCGCAACGTGTCGGATCGCTGGGTGGTTCTGAAAGGCCTGCTCAATACGGGTGACAGGGATGCCCTGGCCGTAGCGATCGTGGAGAAGCAGTTCCTCGCCCAGGTGGAACATCCGTTGATCGTCGAGATCTACAACTTCGTCACCCACGCTGATGCCGGCTACATCGTAATGGAGTATGTCGGCGGCACCTCACTCAAGCAGATCTTGAAAGATCGGATGCGCGCCAACAAGGGGAAGTTCGATCCATTGCCGGTTGATCAGGCGCTGGCCTACATTCTGGAGATCCTGCCGGCGTTCAGCTACCTTCATGATCTTGGTCTGATCTACTGCGACTTCAAGCCGGACAACCTGATTCAGGTCGGGGATGCGGTCAAGCTCATCGATCTTGGTGGAGTGCGGCGCGCTGATGATCAGGAGTCTGCTATCTACGGGACCGTCGGCTACCAGGCACCCGAGGTGGCTCGGGTCGGCCCGAGTGTCGCATCGGATATCTTCACGATCGGCCGCACCCTCGTTGTGCTGATGATGGAGTTCAAGGGCTACCAGAGCAGGTACGTGGCAAGCCTGCCGCCCGTCGCCGAGACGCCGCTGTTCGCTAACCACGACTCCCTTTACCGACTGCTGTCGAAGGCGTGCGCGACCGATCCGGCGGACCGGTTCGCCTCGGTCGATGAGTTCCGGGTACAGCTGCTCGGCGTGTTACGTGAGGTGGTCGCTCAGCGAACGCCCGGCACGGCATTGACCTCGGCAGCATCGGTGCTCTTCGAAGCGCCGGCCATTACCAGCGAGGCGCTCGAGTGGGATGAGCTGCCGGCGTTGCGCGTCGACACCAGTGATCCGCAGTACGCCTGGCTCAGCAACATCGCAGTTGAAGACCCAGAGGAGCGCCTCGCCGTGCTTCGAGAAGCGCCGGGGGCAACCGCGGAGATCCGGCTTGCACAGGCGCATGCGGCGTTGCAGCTGCGGCGTCGGGACATTGTCGACCAGATCGTCAATGAGATGTTGGCTGAGGATCCCTGGGAATGGCGTGCGGTTTGGGTCAGCGGTCTCGCGGCCCTAGACGCGGGCGACTTCGCCTCGGCGCAATCGTCTTTCAATGCGGTCTACGGTCAGGTGCCGGGCGAACTCGCCGCCAAACTGGCGCTGGCGTTGGCCTGCGAACGTGGCGGGGAGGGGGAGATCGCTGAGGGGCTGTACCGGACCTGTGCCAGCACCGACGCCAACTATGTGGCTCCTGCAGCCTTCGGGATGGCGCGTATCCGAGCCGCCCGCGGCGATGTGCCCGGAGTCGTCGACGCCTTGGACCTGGTGCCGTCGACAAGCCGAAGCTACCCCGAGGCGCGGCGCTTGCGTGCGCTGCAGCTCTACGAGTCCGGCCAAGGCATACAGGCGCTGGCTCAAGCGATGGAAAGCATCAGCGGAGTGCAGCTAGATCCACGCGAACGAGGCGAGCTGACGGCTCAAATCCTGGAGCGGGCAATCTCCGAGGTCGGCAAGAACGGCGCGACGGGTGAGGTCAAGGTCGGCCCGTACGCGGCGAGTGAGGACAGCCTGCGTGACGGCTTAGAGACTACATATCGCCAACTGGCTGGAATCGAGACCGACCAGCCGCGCCGCTACGCGCTGGTCGACAAAGCAAACGCCGTGCGAAGGTGGACCGTACGATGACTGAGTTTGCTGCTGCGGTACCACCTGCTGCAATCCCTCAGGCCGACGGGAGCCTACGCTGCCCGCACTGTGGGGCTGAGGTGGCAGCGCAGGAGGCCTTCTGCGAGGCGTGCGGTAGTGCCCTCACGCCATCGGCCGCCGGTCCGGCTAAGGGGCCCGACGAGATGGCCGCACCCATCGAGATCACCCGCTCGATCCAAACCGAGGCCGTGGACACCGTTGTTGTCACCCGCCCCTGCGCCAATTGCGGCGGTGTCATTGGGGCAGACGGCTATTGCGAGACGTGCGGCACCAAGGCGCCAACAGAGCGGGACCACTACACCGAGCATCCAGCATCATGGGTTGCCGCCTGCTGCGACCGGGGCGTACGGCATCACCGCAACGAGGACGCCACGGCTGTGGCGGCCGAGCAGCAGCCAGGCTCCCGCGCCGTACTGGTGGTCTGCGACGGCGTGTCCACTTCCCTCGACTCTGACGTCGCCAGCCTGGCGGGTGCGCGCGCGGCCCGCGACGTTTTGGTGGCCCTCAAACCTGTGGGGCTCGGCACGCCGGCCAGTCGTGTGGGTGCGATCGCCAATGCCGTGGTCAAGGCGGCCACCTCAGCCAATGCCGCGGTGATCGACAACACAGCACCTGACAGCGAGAACGCTGCCTCCTGCACATTCGCAGCTGCTGTTGTGGAAGGTGATCTCGTGGTGTTCGGCAATGTCGGGGATAGCCGGGTTTATTGGATCCCCGATCATGGTTCTAGCGCAGATCCAGTCGAACTCAGTGTGGACGACTCTGTTGCGCAGGCCAGAATTGCGATGGGAATCCCCCGCGAGGAGGCCGAGAACGGCCCGCAGGCTCACGCCATCACCAAGTGGCTCGGACGCGACAGCCCCGACTACTCCCCGCGTACCGGATCCCTCACCGTAGCGACACCCGGCTGGGTCCTGGTCTGTTCTGATGGGCTGTGGAACTACGCCTCGGATGCGCCCGCCATCCAGTCGCTTATCTCGGACCTAAGTCCTCCCGACTCCGATCCCCTCGTACTGGCGGTCGCGCTGGTCGATTGGGCAAAAGGCCAGGGTGGTAAGGACAATATCTCGGTGGCGCTCGCGCGCCTGTGAGGCGAAGTTTCGAGCTGCTCGCGCAATGCCGACGCTCGCAGCTAGGTCGCGTAGGGCTGCCTGCTGTCCCTTTGTTGGAGCTGCTCGCGCATCGCGCGCATGAGTCCCGCCGACTTCGTCGTCGCTCGCAGAGGAAAAGCGCCTCTGCTCCCTCCTCCTCAGCACGGCGGGCGCGCGATTTACCGACGCTCGCAGTTCCGTGCATACTGATCAGCCAGGACGGAAAGGAAGTTGATCATGGCCGAGTTCACCGCCGAGGTGTACCAGAACGAGTTCCTGCCCGAAGGCGGCACCGATGTCAATGCCATCGTCACGCTGACCTGTGCAGGCGCAGGATCTGCCGGTCAGACCGGATCTGGTGATGCTGGGGAGATCATCATTGTCGATACCTCGGGCTCCATGGGTCGAACCAAGCTCGAGGCGGCGAAGGTGGCGGCAGCCGCGGCAGTGGATCAGATCCTTGACGGCACCTGGTTCGCCGTCGTCGCTGGTACCCACCAGGCCTACCTGGCATTTCCCCTCGTGCGATCTGGTAGGGGCATGTTGCAGATGGACAGGAACGCCAGGTACGCGGCCCATCAGGCCATCAGCCAATTCCGCTCCGATGGAGGCACGGCGATGGGAACCTGGCTGACTCTTGCTGGTCGGCTCTTCGACTCAGTACCGGGGCTGGTGCAGCGGCACGCGATCTTGCTGACCGACGGCGAGAACCACAACGAGACCCCTGAGCAGCTGACGAACGCGATTATGGGCGTCACCGGCAAGTTCCAGTGCGACTGTCGCGGCGTAGGCGTCGACTGGCAGGTTGCCGAGGTACGCCGGATCGCTCAGGCCCTGCTAGGCAGTGTGGACATCATTCCGGAGCCCGACCAGATGAGCCAGGTCTTCGCCGAACTCATGCAACAGTCCATGAGCCGGGGCGTGGCTGACGCTCAGCTACGGGTGTGGGCGCCGCAAGGCGCGCAGGTGCTGTTCGTCCGCCAGGTCTCTCCCACGGTGGAAGATCTGACCGCTCGCCGCGTCGAGGTCAATCCACTGACCGGCGGGTATCCCACCGGATCGTGGGGCGATGAGTCGCGCGACTATCACGTGAGCGTGCGGCTCGCCGCCAAGGGCATTGGACAGGAGCAGCTCGCGGCCCGGGTGCAACTTTCGGTCGCCAATCAGGTGGTGGCCCAAGGAATGGTCAAAGCGAAGTGGTCCGACGACGAGGGCCTGACCACCCGGATCAACCCGGAGGTTGCTCATTACACCGGCCAGACCGAGCTTGCGCAGGCGATCCAAGAGGGGTTGGCCGCGAAAGCCGCGGGCGATGAGGAGACCGCCACCACGAAGCTCGGCCGGGCCGTACAGCTTGCCGCGGAAACAGGTAACGAGGAAGCGACCAGCCGACTCCGCAAGGTAGTCGACATCGAAGATTCCGAAACAGGTACGGTGCGTCTGAAGCGTGCGGTGGACAAAGCAGATGAGATGGCCTTGGATACCGCGTCGACGAAGACAACCAGGATCAGGGGATGATTGATGATCGC
>JBKPBV010000124.1:0-16680 GCA_046727055.1 Actinomycetota bacterium
GTCGTCAGCGGTGCGCACAACGTCGACGCTGTCCATTGCGACCCGACGACCGACCAGGACGACCGGCACGCTTGCTGCAAGATCATTTAGCATCGGCCTCCCGAGCTCTGAGCCCAGCAAGATCAATGACTCGCATCGGAACTCCAGCAAGGTCTCGATTGCGCGGCGCTCATCGTGACTGCGGGTTACCGTGCTGAGCACAATCTGGTAGCCCTCGCTGTCGGCGGCTTCTTGAATGCCCTCTACGAGTTCGGCATGGAAGGCATTCCGCACATTCATCGTTACGCCGAGGTGCCGAGTCCGATGCAGCTTGAGCAGGCTCGCGCTTCGGTTGGTTCGATAACCCAGCTGCTCGGCGACCCGGAAGACTCGCGCTCGCGTCGCGTCGCTAGCCCCGGCTGCGCCCCGGAACACGATCGAAACCAAAGCCTTAGAGACTCCCGCCGCTGCGGCGACATCAGCCATGGTGGGTGGGGCAGCGCTCACTGCTGGCTTAGGCATTTCAGATCGAAGAGCTTCCAAAAGTTTGACTTGACAAATCTGAGCTCATGCCAGATCGTACTCTAGACCGATCTACTAGACCGGTCTAGAGCGAGGAGCCCTTTCCAATTGATTAGGACATGGCGGTCAGAAGTGAAACGAAGTGCGACCTCTGGCGCCTCCGTCAAGGTCGCGTGATGGCACCGCTCAAGATCGGCATCCTCGGTGCAGCTCGGATTGCCGACGACGGGATCGTTGATCCGTCCAGAACGCTCGGCCACCGCGTGGTCGCCGTGGCGGCCCGGGATAGATCGCGAGCCGAGGCGTTCGCGCAGCAGCGAGGCATCGAGAGAGTCCACGAAACCTACGCTGATGTCATCGATGACCCGGACGTCGATGTGGTGTACAACGCACTGGTCAACTCGCTGCACGCGAAGTGGAATCAGTACGCGCTAGACGCCGGAAAGCATGTGCGCAGCGAGAAGCCTTTCGCAAGCAATGCGAGTGAAGCTCTGCGCGTACGCAACGTTGAGCGGAGAGCACCAGGGCAGATCGTGGAGGGCTTCCACTATTTGCACCATCCGGTCAACCTCCGACTGCGTGAGCTGGTGAGTTCAGGCGCGATAGGCGAAATCCAGCAGGTTGGCATCGAGCTGAGGATCCCGGCCCTCCAGGTAGTGATCCCCGCTGGTCCCTGGACCTGGCTGGCGGTGCGACGATGATCTCGGCTGTTACGTGCTCAACGCCGCGCGTCAGGTGGGTCGCTGGCTTGACGAGGCGCCGTCGGTGATCACCGCCGAGGCGATCCTGAAGAAGCCCGACGTCGACGCTGCGATGCGGGTCGAGCTGGCCTACCCGAGCGGCATCCGGGCTCAGCTTCATTGGGACATGAACGCGCAAGACCGCACGATGACCTGGACCGTTACCGGAACGAGAGGGTCAGCTCTCGTGCCGGCATTTGCCGTCCCACACAAGGACAACCGGATCGTGGTCACCCGAGACGGCAGCGCTGAGGAACAGACCCTGGGCGACCAGACGTCCTATGTGTACCAGCTCGCTGCGCTGGCTGAGACGTTGCAGACTGGCGCCGATTTCTTGATTGATGTGGACGACTCAGTTGCTAATGCGGAGCTCATCGACGACGTCTATCGAACTGTCGGCCTGCCCCAACGCGGCTCGCATCTGCCATATGGACAGGACAAAGTCTGAATGAATACCTTACGGAGAGCGCGCGCCTTGGACCGCTCAAAGGCCGGATTGCTCAATCAAAGGAGAGCACGATGACAATCGGCATAGCAGTAATCGGGGCGGGCATGGCGGGCCGGGCGCATGCTGCCGCCTACCGAATCGCGCCGTCGCTTTATGAGTCCATACTGCCGGATCTCCGGTTCGTCTCCATCGGCGACGTCAGTCGTGAGCTCGGCTCGCTGGCGGCTCGGCGCTTCGGGTACGAGCGCTCCGACACCTCCTGGCAGGCGATTGCCGAGGACCCCGATATCACTGTCGTCAGCGTGGTCGTAGCCAACTTTCTGCATCGTGAGATGGTGGAGGGCCTGGTCGCCGCCGGCAAGCACGTGCTCTGCGAGAAGCCGCTGAGCGACAACCTCGAGGATGCCCGCGCCATGGCAGACCTCGCCCGCAGCGCTGACACGGTGGTCCGCATCGGCTTCACCTTCCGCCGGGCGCCAGGCGTTGCTGCCCTCCGCGAACTCGTCACCTCTGGCGCGCTGGGTCGCATCCTGCACGTCGACGGTCGGTACTGGTGTGACTACGCAAGCAACCCGAAGGGGCCGATCGGCTGGCGGTACAAGGGAGCCCCGGGATCGGGGGCACTCGCCGACATCGGCAGCCACGTCGCTTACCTCGTCGAGTTCCTCGGTGGCGACGTTCAGGAGGTGAGCGGCGGCCGATTCACAACCGCGATCACGGAGCGGCCGGTGCCACTCGGCACCGTTGTCGGCCATGGGCAGGCCGCGGTGAGCGACACCTACGAGGCAGTCGAGAACGACGACTACGCCAGCTTCAGTGCCCAGCTCGAGCGGAGCGTCGGTGTCGTGCAGGTCTCCCGTGTCGCCGCTGGCCACCCGAACGGCCTCGCGCTCGAGGTCTTCGGCGACGCCGGGGCCGTGAAGTGGGAGCAGGAGCGTCCTGCGGAGTTCCAGCTCATGCTGAATGAGGGGCCCACTGGCACGCGCGGTTACCGCCGCGTGATCATCGGTCCGGACCACCCGTACTTCGCAGGCGGCCTGCCGATGGACGCGCCGGGCGTGGGCCTTGGGCAAAACGATGGCTTCGTCTTCCAGGCCCGCGCCTTTCTAGAGGAGGTCGCCGGCGTTGACGAGGCTGACTCGCTGCCTCGCAACGCCTCGTTCGACGAAGGCGTACACAACATGGAGATACTAGCGGCGGTCGCCGAGTCCGCCGCCAGCGGCGGTGCTGCGGTGAAGGTAGCGCCACAGCGAACGGAGGTCACGAGATGAAGTTCGGGGTTTACAACGCGATCCTGCACGACCGGGCATTGCCGGAGGCGATCGAGGTGATCGCCAAGCTCGGACTCACTGGCATCGAGCTCAACTCGGGCGGCTTCCTGCCGCCGGTGCACATCCCGACCTTCGACGACATTCTTTCCTCCGACGCTGCGCTAGACGACTTCCTCGGACTGTTCGAAGGCACCGGCGTGGAGATCGCAGGCTTGAACTGCAACGGCAACCCGCTGCATCCCGATCCCGCGATCGGTTCGAAGCATGCCGAGGACGTACGCCGCAGCATCCGGCTCGCGAATCGCCTGGGGCAGCATCGCGTCGTGACCATGTCGGGCCTGCCGGCGGGAGAACCGAGCGGCCGGCGGCCGAACTGGATCGTGAACGCGTGGAATTCTGCTGCGCTCGACGTGCTCGACTACCAGTGGGGCGTTGCCGAGGAGTTCTGGCGCGAGATCGACCGCGAGGCCGCCGACCTCGACGTGAAGGTGGCGCTCGAGCTGCATCCGCAGAACCTGGTGTTCAACCCGGCCGGTGTCCGCGAGCTCGTGGAGCGCACCGGCGCTACCAGCATCGGCGTCGAGCTCGACGCGTCACACCTGTTCTGGCAGTGGATGGACCCGGTGGCTGTGGTACAAGACCTCGGCCCGCTGGTGGTCCATGCCGCCGCGAAGGACGTACGCATCAATCCCGCCGCCGCTGTTTACGGTGTCCTCGACAACCGGTTCCGCCGGCTGGGTCCGGACGAACCGCGCACGAACCTCGGTGGCGACGAGTGGGCCAACGAGTGGCCGAAGGACGCCGCGTGGGACTTCGTTGCATTGGGCCGCGGGCACGACGCGGTTTACTGGTCGACCTGGCTCGCCGCCCTGTACGCGGTCGACCCCGACATGCTCGTGAACATCGAGCACGAGGACGTCTCACTCGGCCGCATCGAGGGCCTCGAGGTCGCCGCCGCGGTACTGCTCGACGCAGCCCGCCGGGCCGGCATCCCCACGTCGTAGGGTGCACTCGACTCGCCTTCACTGCCGATCAAGGAACTCCATCACCTCGGTCTGGTCCACCCCTGGAAACGCACCCGCAGGCAGACTAGCCAGCAGCGCGGAGTGCACCCGTGCACTTGGCCAGCTCGCCTCCTGCCAGCGAGCGGCGAGCTGCGGTGGTGGCAGCGTGCAGCAGGTCGGGTCGGGGCAGCGTGACTTCGAGCGGTGCGGGGTGCCGCGGCCTCGGAACCACTTGACGTGCTCGTACGGTGTCCCGACCGAGACCGAATACGCCTCGCGCTCGCCCTGCTCCGCCATCGCAGTGCACCAGAACGTTCCGCTTGGGGTATCTGTGTATTGCTGGTACGGCTCGGTCCAATCGGGCTGATCGAAGACCCGGCGGGCCGTCCAGAACCGGCAGACCCGCTGGCCCTCGACGGCTCCAGTGCTGTCCGCCGGAAAGGTGACCCCATCGTTGGCGTAGGCCTTGTAGATGATGCCCGCCTTGTTGGTCTTCATGAAGTGCACGGGGATGTCGAGGTGGATGGTGGCCAGATTGGTAAATCGATGTGCCGCCATCTCGTAGGAGGTCAGATAGCGATCGCGGAGATCCTCGATCTCTAGATCCTTGTTTTGTTTGGCTTCTCGCAGGTATGCCACCGCCCACCGCTGTGGGATCAACGCCGCCGCGGCGAAGTAGTTGACCTCCACTCGCTGCGCGAGGAACTCGGCGTAGTCGCCCGGCGGCCGGTGTTGCAGCACCACGTGTCCCAGCGCAGCGAGGGCGAGGGTGCGCTGGGCCGCATTATCATTCGTCGGCAAAAAGATCCGTCGGCCAGCAAGGTCGGTGACCGACCGCGTCGATTGCGGCAGGTTTGGCACCGAGTGCACGGTGAAGCCCATGCGGTCGGCGATTGCATTCACTCGATGCCGGGTCAACGGCCCGCCGTCGTGATCAACAGCGAGCAGCAGGTCGTCGGCCAGTTCCTCAATGGCCGGGAAGTAGTTGTCCGATGCGCGCATCCTGGCCCGCAGGTCGGCGTTGGCCCGCCGCGCATACTCCGGGGTGCCGTCCCGCTCGGCGCTGTATTCGGCAAGCCGATCATGCAGGGCCACCAGCGACTCCAGCGCATCCAGCGGGAGGCGCGGTCCAGCCTTCACCCCTGGAATGGCTAGTTCAGCGAAGGACTGAGACCGCTGGGCTCGCTCGAGCTTGAGCTCCAGCGCAGCGCGCCGGCTGGGTGCAGCGTCGGTCAGCAGATCAGATAGCTGGCAGTCCAGCGCCTCGGCGAGCGCAGCAAGGGTGGAAACCTTGGCCTCCCGCTTACCCGTTTCGATCAGCGACACGGCCGACGCCGACAGCCCCACCCGCTCACCCACGGCGTGCAGGGTTAGGCCACATCTCTTCCGCCGGTGCCTGACGCGCTTGCCGATGACCAGCGGATCGGGTCCGCTCGGGTGGTTGACGAGGTCTGCGTCGCTTGCCCTTGCGGCTACCAGCCGCAACACTGGTTCCCTGTCAAGATTTGCAGCATTTGACAAGCGGGGGCTCGACTTCGTTGTCATGTCTCGATCTCAGCCGGTCGAGCAGAATTCTGCAAGTCTTCGGATTCGTCAAGAACCTCCGATCTTGATCAGACCAGACCCCGACTGGACTACTGACAAAGACGAGAGTGGTGGCCAGGACTACCGCGAAGCCGAGGAACTTCCATGACCACGATGCTGCCCACCGCAGAGACGACCGCCCTGACTCCTGAACAGCTGCTCCAACGCGACTGGGCCACGAACCCACGCTGGGCCGGCGTTGAGCGCAGCTACACCTCGGCCGATGTGGTCACCCTGCGGGGGTCGGTGGTGGAGGAACAGACCCTGGCCAAGAACGGAGCCACGCGCCTCTGGCGGCTGCTGCACGAGCAGGCATACGTCCGCGCGCTTGGGGCGCTGACCGGAAACCAGGCCGTACAGCAGGTCAAAGCCGGGCTTCAGGCTATCTATCTGTCCGGATGGCAGGTGGCCGCCGACGCAAACCTCGCCGGCCACACCTATCCCGACCAGAGCCTGTATCCGGCCAACTCGGTGCCAGCCGTGGTGCGCCGGATCAACAACGCGATGATCAGAGCCGACCAGATCGCCTGGGCGAACAGGGAAAACCGCGACCGGCCGGGCGAGCTGATCGTCCCGATCGTCGCCGACGCCGAGGCCGGCTTCGGAGGTCCGCTAAACGCGTTCGAGCTGATGAAGCAGATGATCATGGCTGGTGCCGCTGGCGTGCATTGGGAAGATCAGCTCGCGTCGGAGAAGAAGTGCGGGCACCTCGGTGGCAAGGTCCTCATCCCCACCCGACAGCATGTCCGGACTCTCAATGCTGCTCGGCTCGCGGCCGACATAATGGGCATCGAAACCTTGATCATCGCGCGCACCGACGCGCTGGGGGCATCCTTGATCACTTCCGACGTTGACCCGGCGGACGCGCCGTTCTGCACTGGACAACGGACCAACGAGGGCTTCTACCGCGTCCGGTCGGGTCTCGGACCGGTGCTGGCTCGCGCCAAGGCGTACGCGCCGTACGCCGATCTCATCTGGGTCGAAACTGGCACCCCCGACCTAAGCTTGGCACGCGAGTTCGCCACCGAGCTGCACAAGGACTTTCCCGGCAAGATGCTCGCGTACAACTGCTCGCCGTCGTTCAACTGGAAGGCCAGCCTCGATGATCGTCAGATCGCCGAGTTCCAAGATCGACTCGGCGAGCTTGGCTACCGCTTCCAGTTCATCACCCTGGCCGGCTTCCACGCGCTGAACCACGCGATGTTCAGCTTGGCCCGCGGGTACGCCCGGGACGGAATGACCTCCTATGTGGCGCTGCAGCAGGCCGAGTTTGCCGACGAGCCGTACGGCTACACCGCCACCCGGCATCAGTCGGAGGTCGGCACTGGCTACTTCGACAAGGTCGCCACTGCGCTCAACCCGTGCAGCGAGACCACTGCCCTTGTCGGCTCAACGGAGACTGCGCAGTTCCACTGATCACCACGGAGCTGCGAGCGTCGGCACTGCGCGAGCAGCTCCAAAAACACACAGCACTAGGAAACAATCATGACTATCACCGCTGAACCGCCGTTCCGAACCATGCCGCATTACCGGCACCAGCCCTCGCACGCACCGCACGGCCCGCTGGCCAGCCGACTGAGCCTGCTTGGCACCATGCGAGACCGCTTCGACGAGATTCTCACCGAAGAGGCGCTGGACTTCGTGTGCGGACTGCACGGCCAGTTCGCCGGTCGCCGGGCCGAACTGTTGGCGGCCCGGCGCAGCCGCAGCGACCAGGAGCGTCCGTTTCGCTTTCTGCCCGAAACGGTAGCGATCCGCGAAGACCCGACGTGGCGAGTCGCGCCGCTCGCTCCCGGCCTCGTGGACCGTCGCTGCGAGATCACCGGACCGCCAACCCGGAAGATGACCATCGGCGCGCTCAATTCAGGGGCGCGGGTCTGGATGGCCGATTTCGAGGACGCCACCTCGCCGACCTGGTTCAACATCGTTGATGGGCAGCTCAACCTGTACGACGCGATCCGCCGCCAAATCGACTTCACCGACGCCGACGGCCGGCGCCATGAACTGAGCCGCGAGCCGGCAACGATCATGGTGCGACCGCGTGGCTGGCACCTGACCGAGAACCACCTGGTGATGGACGGTCAGCCCATTCCCGCAGCCTTTGTGGACTTCGGTCTTTTCTTCTTCCACAACGCCCAGACCTTGATCAACAACGGGCGCGGCCCGTACTTCTACCTGCCCAAGCTGGAGTCGCACGCCGAAGCGCGCCTGTGGCACGACGTGTTCGTCTGGTCGGAGGAGATGCTCGGCATTCCCCTCGGCACCATCCGAGCCACCTGCCTGATCGAGACCCTTCCGGCTGCGTTCGAGATGGATGAGATCCTTTACGAGCTTCGCGAATACTCCGCCGGGCTCAACGCCGGTCGCTGGGACTACATCTTCTCATTCATCAAGAACTTCGCCGACGACCCGGGCCGGGTGATGCCGAACCGGGAAACCATCACCATGACGGTGCCATTCATGCGGGCGTACACCGAACTGCTGGTTAAGTCCTGTCACCAGCGCGGCGCCCACGCCATCGGCGACATGGCCGCCTTCGTGCCCGGCGGGGCCGACCCGGAGGCGAGCTCCGTCGCCCTTGAACGTACCCAAGCCGACAAGGCACGGGAAGCCGGCGATGGCTTTGACGGTTCCTGGGTGGCCCATCCCGGCCTAGTGCCCACGTGCACCGAGGTTTTCTCCTCAGTCCTGGGCCATCGGCCACACCAAATCGAGCGCCGCCGCGATGACGTGGAGGTGACCGCGGAGCAACTGATTTCGCTGGGTGACATGCCCCATTCGGTCACTCTGGCGGGCGTCCGCACGAACCTTCGGGTGCCGCTCGCGCACCTGTCGGCCTGGGTCGGCGGCCGCGGCGCGGTAGCCATCAACCATCTAATGGAAGACGCCGCTACCGTCGAGATCTCGCGGATGCAGATCTGGCAGTGGATCCGCCATGGCACGCAGATGACCGGAGGGATTTCGATCACTCGGAGCCTGATTGCGGCCATGCTGGCGGAGGAGGTCGAGCGGACACTCGAGGAGACCGATCCCGATCAGCATTGGCAGGCTACTGCGGCCCGAGACATCCTCGAGCACGGCTGTCTGAGTGAGGAGTTCCCCGCCTTCGTGACCAGCTATGGCTACAGCCACTACCTGGCCGGCTAAACAGGCAAGAAACCCGTAAGGCAGCACCCACGACATAGCGGTCATGGCACCCGCTCCCCTACCAGCACGTCCGCAAGCATCCGTGCGAACACCGCTGTCGTCGTCGTGTGGTTGCCGACGAAGTCCGGTGGGCGTCCCATCGAGTCGCGGCTGGCGCGGATGTAGTCCTCGCTCTCCGGCCGCGGCTTGACATACAAGAACATCGGCAGCCCGTAGCGCAGGCAGACGAAGGCGACGAGCATCCTGGCAATGCGGCCGTTGCCGTTGGCGAAGGGGTGGACCCGCAGACATTCACCGTGAGCGAGCGCCGTGAAGCTGATCAGGGCGAGCATCTGGTCTGGAGTCGTCGGTGATTTCCCGACGGGCAGCCGAGCGTCCAGTTCGGCGAAGACCGCGCGCAGCCCGGCGAGCACTGCATTCATCTCGCCCCTCACCTGGCGCGCCCAGACGCCCATCTTTTCCAGATTGCCGTCCTGCAACCGCGCACCGAGTCCCACCTCGTAGTCGATGAGCTCCTTGACGGCCGGGTCGCCGCGGAAATGCCCCACATAGCCAGCAACCGGCACGTCACATCCGGCGTAGAGCCGCGCATGCCAGCGACAAAGCTCCTCGCGAGTCGGCTGGATTCGCTCAGCTGCGTTGGCACGCAGCTCGGCCATCAGCTGTGCTGCGTTGGTCTGGATTTGGGAGAAATTCCTCGGGTCGTCTTCCTGCCATACCGGAGCCGTCATGCCAGCCCGGCACGCGCCGATCTGTAGATCGTCGTCACGTCCCGGGCGAGGTGGGGACGGTCGACGGCCACCCGATCGACTGCGGCAGCAGGCATGGGTCGGGTTTGCAGCGGCTCAAGCTGGCCTTCTCCCGCGACGAAACGCTCCACGCCACGCGCCTGGACTCGCTCGTATTGCTCCTGCGTAAGCTCAGCCAACCGATCCGCGGCCGCCCGCAGATCCTCGCTCAGCATCGCGCCGCGTGCGACCACCTCGTGCTCGATCGCCTGTTCGATCAGCTCGTTTTGGCTGATACCTAGCCGGGTGGCAACCTCGGCGGTCAGCGTACGGAGCCTCTGATTACGCCAGCGCAGTGGGAATACAGCTCGCGATGCCATATCTCCAGCATGTCGTCGATGGCAGTGATGTCAAGACCAGCGTTTGACATCACCTGACTAACCTGCCGACAGGACTTCAACCGTGCAGAGCTTTTGCGGTGCGCGAGACATGCGGGCATCTGTCGTGACCAGCGTGCTCAGTGAGGCAGTCCAGCCAGGAGCTGCCGAGCCATCACGATCCGCTGGATCTGGTTGGTGCCCTCATAGATCTGGGTGATCTTGGCGTCCCGCATCATTCGCTCAACCGGGTAATCCTTGGTGTAGCCGTAGCCGCCGAGGAGCTGTACCGCATCGGTGGTGATCTCCATCGCCACATCGGAGGCGAAACACTTTGCGGCAGCACCGAAGTAGGGCAGGTCGGTGTCGCCCCGTTCAGACTTAGCGGCGGCGGCGTAAGTGAGCTGCCGCGCAGCCTCGAGCTTCATGCCCATATCGGCGAGCATGAACTGCAGGCCCTGGAATTCAGCAAGCGCCTTGCCGAACTGCTTGCGCTCCTTGACATAGCCAAGTGCGTAGTCAAGAGCTCCCTGGGCAATGCCCACCGCCTGGGCCGCGATCGTGACGCGCGTGTGGTCGAGGGTGCCCATCGCCGTCTCAAAACCGGTGCCCTCCGCACCGATCATCCGAGACTCGGGAATGCGTACGCGGTCGAAGTACACCTCGCAGGTCGGAGAGCCCTTGATGCCCAGCTTCTTCTCGGGCGCGCCGAACGAGATGCCGGCATCGGACTTCTCAACCACAAAGGCGCTGATCCCCTTGGAGCGGGCTTCGGGATCGGTGACCACGAAAACTGTGTAAAACTCCGACAACCCCGCGTTGGTGATCCAGCGCTTGACGCCACTCAGAACGAAGTGGTCGCCGTCGCGTACGGCGCGGGTCCGCATGCTTACCGCGTCCGAACCAGACTCCGGCTCGGACAGACAGTACGACGCCATCGCCTCGCCACGAGCGATCGGCGGAAGGTAATGCTGCTTGATCTCCTCTGACCCTGCCAGCAGCCACGGCAGGGTGGCCAGCTTATTGACTGCCGGAACCAGCGACGTCGCGGCGCAGACGCGCGCAATCTCCTCGATCACGATCACCGTTGCCAAGGCGTCGGCGCCGACCCCTGAGTAAGCCTCGGGGACGTGTGGGGCATGGAAGTCCGCCGACACAAGCGCTTCGAACGATGCCTTGGGGAACTGCGCCAACTCGTCAGCCTCCGCGGCGTTGGGAGCCACCTTCTCCTCGCACAGCTCGCGGACTGCGGCGCGGAATGCCTCATGCTCCTCGCTCGGGCGGTACATATCCGCAAAATCGGTCACGTGAGGAGCTTATTCGGCTGCTAGCGTCGGGAATCGCGGCCGCCGTGGTGAGGAGGAGGGAGCGGACACGCTCTTCGTCCGCGAGCGACGACCAACTAGGCGGATTCATAAGCGCGATGCGCGAGCAGCCTCTTAAATAGTTGGCGCGAGCGGATCCCAGTCCTCCGGTAAGAGCGGCGGCTTGTCGACGGTGCTGTCGATCTCGACGAACGCACGCGCCTCGACCGAGTCTGCGATCGCGATCATGGTGTCAAGAATGTGGTAGCCGAGCGCCCCCTGTGCGCGATGCGGTCTGTCTTCGTGAAGAGCACGAGCCATCTCCAGCACTCCCGTGCCACGAGCAGCGGACGCCGTGGTCGTGGCAACCGTCTCCCACTCCTCCGCGTCACGCCGTCTGATGGCAATCTCGCCGTCGAAATTGTTGGGATCGGGAAACAGCATCGTTGCATCGGTGCCATTGACCTCCAACAACATGCGAGGAAGGGCCGAGTCGAAGGAGAACATGGCCTGCGCGGATTGGCCGGACTCGAACTGCATTAGCGCACTCACATGGCTGGGCACCATGACGTCGAACTCTTCTCCCGCCTTCGGCCCGGAGCCGATCACCCGCCGCTCTCGGGCCTTCGATCCAAGCGCAGCAACCGAGGAGGCTGCGCCGAAGACCTGGACGAGTGCGGTGAGGTAGTAAGGCCCAACATCGAAGAGCGGGCCAGCTCCCACCGCATACAAGAACGCGGGATTCGGATGCCATGACTCCGGCCCAGGCAACTGCAGCAACGCCAGAGCCGTGAGCGGCGTGCCGATCATGCCCTGCTGAATAAGCCGGCAGGCCGTCTGCAGCCCGGGACCAAGAAAGGTGTCGGGGGCACAGCCGACCAGCACCCCGCCCGCCTCCGCCTCCTGGAGCAAGGTTCGGCCGCTAACGCGATCAAGCGCGAGCGGCTTCTCGTTCCAGACGTGCTTGCCAGCCCCGATCGCCTTACTCGCGACCTCGGCGTGAGCTGCCGGAATCGTGAGATTGACCACGAGCTCGACGTCAGGGTGATCAAGCACGGTGCCAACATCTCCAGCGGCGGCCACCCCGTACTTAGCGGCCTTCTCCCGGGCAGCCTCGGCGACGATGTCACCGATCGCCAGCACCTCGGTGTCAGCGAACTTGGTGAGGTTCTCCAGATAGGTGTCGCTGATAGTGCCGGCACCGATCACACCAACACCGACTGGGTTAGCCATGATCAAACCCGATCGCTGAGTAGGAACTCGCGGCTGGCGCGTACGGCATCGAACAAGTCGGTCTCGGAGTCATCCAGCTCCACGACCCGGAGCGCCTCCGGGGCGGCCGCAATGATGTCCCACACCGGCAGCACACCAGAGCCCACAGCTACTTGTTTGGTAGTATCGAGGCTCCCATCGCCATCCTTGAGGTGCAGCGCCACGACGCGATTACCCAGGCGCTGGAGCAAGGCGGGTACGTCGGCACCTCCCGCGTACGCCCAGTAGGTGTCCACCTCCAAAACCACCTCAGGCTCGAGGTGAGCCACCAGCACCTCAAGTCCATGGACACCGTTGATCATGGATTCCAGTTCGAAGTGATGGTTGTGGTAGCCGACTCGGAGGCCCTGGCTGGCCGCCTTCCTCGCTGCTGCATTGAGCTCGGATGCGATCTCGCGGATGTCATCCTCCGTCCGCCAGCGCGCCGGGTCGACGTAAGGGTCGATGACCGTTTGGATGCCGAGCTCGGCTGCGAGTGCGAAGACCTCATCCTGGTCACCGCTGAGTAAGCCAACATGTGTGGTCGGCGCCGCAAGGCCACTTTGCCGCAGTCCAGCGCGCAGCTCATCCGCGAACTTGACGAGCTGGAACGGCTCAACTTGGGTGAACCCGAGCGCGGCGAGCCTCCCCAAAGTGCCATCGAAATCCTGGTCCAGGGCCTCGCGCAGGGTGTACAGCTGGACAGACAGCTCAGACATTGGCGAACTCCTCGTAACGATCGACTCCTAGTGACGGTGGGCCCCACCCTGCCCGCAAGTGGTAGCAAACGACAAGACCTGTGACCACTTTCGGCAAGAAGCGGGCGGCCTGGAAGCTGCTACGTCGGCTCGCCGAGGAGCTGGCGAGCCAGCAGGGTGCCGCCGGCCGTCGCGATTGGAAACACGACCACTCCAGCGAATGGGATGGCGAGGAGCAGGAAAGTAGGCACCGCGAAACCCAGGACCCGAAGCCGCCGCGTCCGCATCGCAGTACGACGATCTGCCAGCCGCAGCATCCGGCGTCGTTCGAACGCGGAGCCGACCAGCTCGATGCCGAGCATCCAGCCGCCGAAGGTGACGGACAGCACCGGGACGAGGGTTTGCCCGACGAGGGGCACGAAGCCGGTCACAAATAGTGCCAGCGCACCCAATATGGAGACAGCGATGAGCGTGAACGCCTGCCGCAGCGCCCGTACCATGCCGCGCGCCACGTTCTCCCTGAGCTCCGGCACCTCACCGAACTCTCGCTCCACAGACTCCGACAGCTTGTCGTACAACGGCGATCCGAGTGCCAACGTCAGCACTGTGAAGGACACCACCATCAGCAGCACGGCACCCGCCACCAGCGCGGTGCCGACCAGCGCGCGAATCGTGAGGGCCAGGCCTCGCACCCAACCCTCCGCGAACGGGGTGAGCCACTCGACGAGCGGCTCCAGCTGAGTGATCAACGCGACGAGCACACCGGTGAAGATGATCGAGGTGATTGCCGGTGGGATCGCACCGAGCAGAAACAGTCGCGGCCGGCGTGCAATCAATCTCATCCCCTTGCCCAGCAAGCCGGCACCGGCCAGTAGCTCTGCGACAGCGGCCCCCACTAGCGAGACTCGCTATCCTCGTCCTGCGAGCTTGCGCGTACGGCGGCTCCCTTGACCTCCGCGGCCTGCCGAAGCTGATCTTGGAAATCGATCATCTGCTGCCGCAGACCCGGGTCGCTGGCAGCGAGGATGCGTACCGCCAGGAGCCCGGCGTTGCGAGCATTGCCGATGGCGACAGTCGCCACCGGCACACCAGCCGGCATCTGCACGATCGACAACAGGGAATCCATGCCGTCGAGATAATTCAGCGGTACCGGGACTCCGATCACGGGCAGCGGGGTGACGGATGCCAGCATGCCCGGCAGGTGAGCCGCACCACCGGCCCCGGCAATGATCACTTCGAGGCCACGGCTATGGGCCACCCGTCCGTACGCGATCATGGCGTCGGGCATCCGATGGGCTGAGACCACATCGGCCTCGAATGGCACGTTGAACTCGCGCAGCGCCATCCCCGCGGCACCCATCACAGGCCAGTCCGAATCCGAACCCATCACAATGCCGACCCGCGCTCGAGCGTTACCACTAGGCATTGGGATCTCCCATCAGGTACGCCGCGGCATGCCGCGCCCGCTTCTGTGTCTCGTCAAGATCATCTCCGAAGGTCGTGACATGGCCCAGCTTGCGGCCGGGCCGGACCTGCTTGCCGTAGAGCTGCACCCGCAACCGCCGGTCGCGAGCAAAACAGTGCAGCAAGGCCGATGGCAGATCCTCGATGCTCCCGCCGAAGATATTGGCCATCACCGTCCACGGCTCCTTGCTCCTCGGGTCGCCGAGGGGCAGGTCGAGCACGGCGCGTAAGTGGTTCTCGAACTGCGACGTGTAGGCACTGTCAATCGTCCAGTGGCCCGTGTTGTGTGGCCGCATGGCCAGCTCATTGACCACCACCGATCCATCGGCGCGCTGCATCAACTCGACCGCGAGCACGCCCACGACACCGAGCTCGTGCGCGATCATCAGCGCCAGCTGCTGTGCTGCGATCGCTTGCTCGTCGTCGAGAGCCGGTGCTGGTGTGATCGTCTCGAAACAGGTCCCGTTTCGCTGCACCGATTCCGAAATCGGGTATGCCGCAGCCTGCCCGGATGGTGAGCGAACGACAAGGGCGCTCAGTTCACGGCTGAAATCCACGAACTCCTCGCCAATGATCTGCACGCCGTCCGTCACCTCAGCGAAAGGCTTTCCCGCCTCGGCAGCTGAGTCGAGCCGCCACACCCCTTTGCCGTCGTAACCGCCACGGGAGGCCTTCGCCACGATCGGCCAGCCGTGCTCCTCGCCAAAAGCAGCCAATGCCACCTCGTCGGCGACTATCCGGCTGATCGGACATGGAGCCCCTAGCGCCGTCAACCGTTCACGCATAACAGCCTTGTCTTGAGCGTGGATGAGGGCAGCCGGGCCCGGCCGAACCTGCACCCCCGCCGACTCCAGGTCTCGCAGCAAACCGGTTGGCACGTGCTCGTGGTCAAAAGTCACCACATCACAACCGGCAGCAAAAGTCCGCACCGTCGTCGGATCCGTGTAATCGCCGACCGTGACGTCCTGCACCACACTTGCGGCTGAAGTATTCGGGCCCTCGGCGAGCAGCCTCACGTTAATCCCCAAACCGATTGACGCGGCGTGCATCATCCGAGCAAGCTGCCCACCGCCGATGATGCCTACGGTGAAGGTCCGCCCACTGCTCACTCGCCGAAGCGTACCGGCCACTATGACGGGCAGCCTGCGCCGACTGCAGGAGCTCGCGGCTTGCTGCGTAAAAGGTTTGCTCCTGTTCGCGAGCGACGAAGGAGGCGCATCTGATAGCTGCCCGTCAGAGTGCAATCAACACCGGTCACTGCAGCTTGAAGATCACCGAGCGCTGCACGATGAAGTTCACTGTGGTGGCAACCCCCTGCGCGATCACGAACGCGATGATCTGAACGGGAAGGCGGCTCAGGCCAAGTGCGGTGAACTGGGTGAATAGCACGCTGAACAGACCGACCTGCAGCGCGAACGTCACGGCGTACAAGACCACGACCGCGATGAAACGGCGCGCGGACGGTGAGGCTCGGAACGTCCAGCGCCGGTTGATCACATACGCGGTTGTGGTCCCGGCGACGAAGGAGATCGCCTTGGCCTGTGTGTGCCCCAGGCCCAGAGCCATCAAGATCACGAGCAGTCCGAAATCGACGATCGCCGAGAAACCGCCAGTGATAACAAATCGCGTGAGCTGGGCGGGCAGCGGCAGTGCACTTTCACGCTCGTCGACTGGCAGCTCAACCGGCTGCGGAAACTGGTGGGGATGTTCGGTCATGAACCGTTTTCCTGCCAGCTGGGCCAGCGCGGAGCCCGGCGCAGGTTGAACGCCTCGACTCCCTCGACCCGATCGGCGGAGAATGCGGCTTCTTCCCATGCGTGGTTCTCGATCTCCAGGCCGGTAGCCAGGTCGACGTCGTTGCCCTGCCGAAGCGCGCGCTTGGCAGCACGGAGACTGATCGGTGATTTGGTGGCAATCTCCTCAGCCAGCTCCCGCGCGCTGCTACGAGCCGCGCCTTTCGGAACGAGACGATCGACAAATCCCATTCTCAGCGCTTCCTCGGCACCGACTTTGCGTCCAGTCAGCAGCAGATCGGCCGACTTGTTCAGGCCGATCCGGCGGGGCAATAGCTGGGTACCCCCCTCGCCTGGAATCAGGCCCAGTCCCACCTCGGGAAGTCCAAAGGCTGTCTCTTATACACATCTGACGCTGCCGACGAATGTG
>JBKPBV010000125.1:0-4497 GCA_046727055.1 Actinomycetota bacterium
ACCCTGATCGGCACCGCAACGGGCTTGCTCGCGGGGCTTCTGGGGATACGGCCGCAGAAGATCATCCTCGGGCCGCTGCTAGGCGCGGCGGTTGGGTGGGGGTTGGCAGCGCGCGGACGCAGGCCACCGCCGGCTGCGGTGGCGACGGTCACGTTGGTGATCTACCGGATGTTGTCGGCGGCGGTATTCCGAGACGCCCAGGTGACACTGCTAGCCGTCCGCGCGAAGGTTGCCGATTTACCGTTTGTCGTACCGCTGGAAGCGCGGTCGCGTTATGTGGGCGTCGACTATGTGCGCTCGCTGGCCGACGTGCTTGGTGGCAGCTACGTTCGCGACGCCGGCGACGCAGGCATCGTCGCATCGCTTGATAGCCTCGCCGGTCCCGACTTCGATCCGGGCGCAGTCGCTGCGCCGGTTCGGGAGTTCTATGAGCACACCACGCGCTTCGCGCTAGACATTGTTCCCGAGTGGCGGACCTGGGTCCGTCCCGGGTATCTGCTCTACAGTTCGCTGGTGGCAAAGCCACTCGGTCAGGCAAACGTGCCGATGAACCAGCGCCAGGCCCTGCGCGGCGTGCGTAGCCGGATCGATACGATTGATGTAGATCGCGACGAGATCATCGACATCCGCGGGTGGATCCGGTCCTTCGCCGCCACAGGTGAACCGATCTATGTGGGGATCTACACCACCTACCGCCACGACGACCGCGGCTACGTCAGTGTGGGGTTCCCGTTGCCGCAGTCCAGTTTCACGGCCACCCTGGTGCCACGCGCACGCGTCGGTGGAGGCCTGGTGTTGACCAGTCGCAGCGCTCTGCCGCACCCCGGCCATTACCTGACCTTCATTGAGCCCGCAACACGCGAGCTGACGACACTGGGGGTGCCTGGTTTCAAAGAGGAACTCGATGTCTACGTCGCCGACGGCGAGCTGCGCGCTGATCACGCATTCTGGCTCTTCCGGCTGCCATTCCTGGTGCTGCGCTACCGCATCCGCCGCAAACCTGCCCCAGCCCAGGTCACGGAAGCCGAACCACCGGCGTGACCTGTGAAGCAAAGGATCTCTCACGACAGATACGGCGATCGCCGGTGGCCTGCATGTCATGTGATCGTCCCGCTGGACGGTCCCCGGGTTCTTGCAGTGATCGCAGTCCCGACTCTGAGCGTCGGGATATTCGGGCCGAATAGTCCGAGTTGCCCTGGTTGGCGGTTCCCTTTTTAGGACGGGCTGGAGCCAGTCGCCGCCACTGAGCGGTAACAGAACACCGCCACGTAGCGCTGCGATCCACAGTCGCCGGCCGGCGTCTCGTCGACCGGCTAGGTCACCCGGAAACGATCGTTTGCGGTGAGCTGAGTTGACTAGGGTGAAACGGTGGATAGGTGGCAGGCACTGGAGGGCGGCCCGCTGATGATCGTGATCGGTGAGGTCCTGCTCGTCGTCTGCAGCCTGTGCTACCTCGTCTGGTGGACGATCACGTTCAGACCGTCGGTGCGGATTCCACCCGGCGGCGGGCTCTTCCTCGCGGGAGCGGTGCTCGGCGGCCTCGGCGGCCTGGTTCTGCTGGCCGTCGGCATCGCGGCCCTTCTCCCGAAGGCGTCATCGCCGGCGCTGGGGGCGACGATCGTCGGCGGAGCGTTGGTCGGTGCGCTGTTGCTTTACGTCACCTCTAGCGTCGCCCACCGGCCCGTCACCACCGAGCTCCCGCTGATCGTTGTCTGGGCCACCGTGCAACTCGCTGCCGGCATCACGTTGCGGACGGCCGGGGTGCTGAGGGCGCCGGCGGCGTCCGCCTGGATTGTCGCGACAGCGATCGCGACGCTGGTCGGGCTGGCCTGCTACCTAATTTTCTATCGGCTCGATCCGATTCCCGCGTACTGGATCGGCATGGTGCCCCTCGCCGTCGACGGCGTGGTGGCGGCGATCTTGGCCGCAATCGTGACGCTGACGCGAGTCCCGTGAGTGACCGCCTGTCGGTCGGCTACTGCGTGCGTCCCGCACGACGGTCCTTGAACGCACTTCACGGGGCCAGCCGCGCAGTCGCGGCCAGCGCCGCTAGCCGGTCGCCTTGCGACATGTCGTCGTGTCGGCGCCAAAGGCACAGTCGCCGCAGTGATCGACCCACCGTCGAGCACGTCGCATCGGCAACTCGGCGGCCGGCCGCATCCCCCACCACGGCCACGGGGCCCGTGACTAACCAGGCGTCAGGTTCTCGTTTCGTTGACAGCCGAGGACACCCATGGTGGCGGCAACGGCACATCGCTGGACCATGAGGGTAATAGCGCTGGACGCGCGTGGGCTATAAGTCGGGATGAGGTCAGCAAGGGCGAGCGGTGACCGGGGTCGATCTCTTGCCGGGGTGCTGCTAAATGATTGATTCGGCCGGCACAAGGAAGAGTTGCCCGCTGCCATTCCTCAAAATTCAGCAAGATTAGTGGGCCGCCATTCGCTTAATGAGTGGCTGCAGGCGCTGCAGTTCGGCATCGATCTCTCCAAGTGTGCTGTTCGGCATCAGTTCAAACCGCCCACCGAACAGGCAAGCCTGCCCGCTCTTGGCGACCTTCATCCCCCAGCCCTTGCCGAGCCACTTTGGAGCTCCTGCCGCGACGATGCTCTGCCAGTTCGCTCGGTCGATCGGATCCGTTGGCTTAGGAGGAGTCGTCTGCCAAAGCCGGTCGTCCTGCGGTGCTCCGTGATCGTCGAGTACGTGCTCGGCGTAGAGCCGATGAAGGAGCTTCCAGTCGAAGTCCGCCGATGTCGTGACCTCGTCCTGACGCAACCCGAGCAGCACCACCGGACCTCTGAACCGGGCGCGGTAGGGACGCTTGGGGTCGGGACGCCATTCGTATGCCGACATACCTTCCTGCAGCTCGGCGGTCACGCGGTGCCCCGGAGCCGATGCCGGTGCCCACATCCGGGCCACCCAGTTGCCGCCTCCTGACGAAGGCACCATGTCGTGCTCCAGCTAGTCCATCTGCCTTGAGAGCCACGTGACGCGTGCCCGCAATTGGAGTTCCATCGCCCCTGGTTCGTCCGGGACGTCGTTCCACACCGTGTTCTCGTCGACGACAGGGACCAGCGACGCCAGCTGTGTACGCCACGCTCGCGCGGTCGCTGATACCCAAGGATGCTCGCTCGCGGCATAGGCGCTGAGGACGGATTCCCATGTGAGCGATTCCCAGCTGGCTACGCCCCGCAGGTTCACAGGCAGCGTGGCGAGGTGGAGCACACGGTAGGTCTCGACGGTAGGAAAGGCGGCCCGATATCGCTCCAGCTGCCGCGGGCCAAGGTCGGAAAGCAGCTTGACCTCGATCGCTGCGGTGCTTCGCGCGGCCGACTGGAGCAGAAGGTCGAGGCGATCAGACCTTCGGCCGGCGAAGCCCGGCACGACGACTTCGCGCCTCACGGAATCGCAGTCGATCTGGAGAAGTCGGGCGATCTGGTCCGGCTCGGTGGAGATGAGTGTCGCCAGTAGGTCGCTCCACCGGTTCTCGTTCGCCGCCGGCACAACAAAGGAAAGATCAGGCGGCTTGATATTCGAGTCTGCCAAGCCTCTCCCTCGTTCCGTTTCCCAATCGACGTTCCGAACGCCGACCACACTGAGCGTCAGTGTCTCATCGCAGCCGCTGGCCGCTCGCGAAAAGCGTGGCTCATGCCCGGCGATCACCTCGCCACGCGACTCGGGCCGTAACCAAACCCGGGGCATCTCTTCCGGGTCGCCAGAGCGTCCGCATTGGCGACCCTTGCAGCGCCGGGTACCGGTGGTCGATTAGTTTGCGGAGCGCCGGAGTCAGCCTGCATGCGCGAGCTTTCAGGCAGACGTCCGCGCGTCTGCGCTATTAGTGTCTCCCTTCGAGTCTGCGGGAATCCCCTCGACCGGCTGGTCCTCGACCAACGCGCCGGTGACCTTGTCGCGCGCAGGCTTCCCTGTCAGTCTCGTGAAGCCGGCTGCCGTGGAGCACTCCCGTACGAGCTTGTCGACGTACGCCGGGCGATAGCCGTAGTCCCTGTGCCTGGTGTAGTAGGTGCAATACCTTTCCTCGGTGCGCTCTGGATCCGCCGCCCCAGTCGCTGGACGCACCCGGAGTGTCTTCCAGGCGCGCTGGAAGTCGTCGGTGGTGAAGCGGTATGGCACCCTAGCCTGCACGGCTGCCACCACTTGCTTGGGGCTCAGCTCGTCCGCCCCCGCCACGTTCCGCAGTCGCTCTCTGATGATCACATGTCCCTTGCGGCCAAGTTGTTCGAGGTGTCACGTTCCTCGTCTGTCAAATCGTCGTAGCGACTGAGCTGGATCGCGAGAGCGTCCGGGTCCTTGGGGGCAAGCTCCTGGAGGACTCGTAGCCGGAGTTCATAGCGGGGATCATCTGTAACGGCCGAACCCAGCTTCGTGTGATATTCGGCGAGGAACTTGCGTAGAGAAGCCGGCAAGCGCTTTCGAAGCTGCATTAGCGCCTTCTCACCCTCGCCGGTGAAGGACCCGATAAAGACCGGAAACCTCAGTCG
>JBKPBV010000126.1:0-5960 GCA_046727055.1 Actinomycetota bacterium
GGCTGAGGTACCGCTTTACACCGACTTGTCAGAATCCAGTTGAGCACTAGGTCAACTGGATTCTGACAAGTCGGCGTACCGTAAAGTCTTTGCCATGACCGAGCCCATCGGATCGGGTCCGCTGGTGACCGTACGGGGCGAGGCCCAGCGGGAAGGCCCGCCGGATCTCGCGACACTCGCGCTGACTCTTCACGCATCGGGCGACTCCGCCGAGCGCACCAGGTCCAAACTCGCCGAAGGCTCCGCCGGCCTCTCGGAGCTGCTCCGACGGTTTGAGGCAGCGATCGAGAAGTCCAGCACGAGCGGGCTGCATGTGTACCCGGTTTTCAACCGACGCACCCCATCCAAGATCACCGGCTACCAGGGCACTTTCACAACCCAGATCGTGGTCGCAGACTTCGACTCTCTGTCCCCGCTGGTGCTCGCGTTGACCGCGCTACCAGACAGCCAAATTGATGGGCCCTGGTGGTCGCTGCGTCTGGATAACGGGATGTTCCGGGACGCCCGGCTGGCAGCGATTGCGGACGCTCGCCGCCGCGCCGACGACTACGCGGCCGCGTTCGGCACCACCGTCGCGGATCTGGTCGAGGTCTCTGACCTCAACACCGGTCTCGTCGGCGTACGTGAGATGCGCGCGTTCGCCATGGCCGAAAAAGCTGACGACAGCGCGTTCGAGTTCGAGCCCGCTATCCAGACCGTAACGGGGCAGGTGACCGTTCGATTCAGTCTGAAGAGCGTCTCCCTTTGAATTGAGCCCCGAAAAGCGCTGTCTCGCTGCGGTAACAATCTGACGCTAGATTCGACCCCATGTTCGCCAAGGTGCTGGTCGCCAATCGCGGTGAGATTGCGGTCCGGGCCTTCCGCGCGGCGTACGAGCTGGGCGTGAGGACTGTCGCCGTCTTCCCTTACGAGGACCGCAACGCCATCCACAGGATCAAGGCGGATGAGGCATACCTGATCGGCGAGCGTGGTCACCCGGTACGCGCATACCTGGATATCAACGAGATCATCCGCGCCGCCAAGGAGTCGGATGCCGACGCCATCTATCCCGGCTATGGGTTCTTGAGCGAAAATCCTGAGCTGGCTCGCGCCTGCGTCGACGCGGGTATCACTTTCATCGGGCCACCCCCCACGGTTCTCGAGTTGGCCGGCAACAAAGTCCGGGCGCTCGCGGCAGCCAAGGCTGCTCGCGTCCCCATCCTCAGGTCGACACCACCAGCGACGGACCTGGAGCGGCTGGAAGCCGAGGCCGAGGCCATCGGTTTCCCGGTGTTCGTCAAGGCGGTTGCCGGCGGTGGCGGCCGCGGCATGCGCCGAGTCGAGGACCCCGAGCAACTGAGGGAATCCATCTCCGCCGCCATGCGGGAGTCCGAGGGGGCGTTTGGGGACCCGACCGTCTACATCGAGCAGGCAATTAGCCGGCCGCGCCACATTGAGGCGCAGATCCTCGCCGACACGCAGGGCAACACGATCCACCTGTTCGAGCGCGATTGCTCGGTGCAACGGCGTTACCAAAAGGTCATCGAGATGGCGCCGGCTCCGCACATCTCGACGGAGTTGCGAGAGGCGCTGTGCGGCGACGCAGTCCGATTCGCCGCGTCAATCAACTACTGCAACGCGGCCACCGTCGAGTTCTTGGTGGAAACCGAAGGGGAGCGTGCCGGCCACCACGTCTTCATCGAAATGAATCCGCGGATCCAGGTCGAACACACCGTCACCGAGGAGATCACCGATGTTGATCTTGTGCAGGCCCAGATGCGTATTGCGGCGGGGGAGAGCTTGAGTGATCTTGGTCTCTCGCAGGAGACAATTCGGATCAACGGCGCAGCATTGCAGTGCCGCATCACCACCGAGGATCCGGCGAACGGCTTCCGGCCCGATACCGGCACAATCACCGCTTACCGGTCCCCCGGCGGTGCAGGTGTACGCCTCGACGGTGGGACCGTCGACATCGGCGTGGAGATCAGCGCCTACTTCGACTCCCTACTCGTCAAGCTGATCTGCCGCGGCCGGGATTTCGAGGCTGCGGTGACCCGGGCTCGGCGGGCGCTGGCCGAGTTCCGGATCCGCGGTGTCAGCACCAACATTCCGTTCCTGCAATCGGTGCTCGAGGATCCAGACTTCATGGCCGGCGACGTCTCGACCTCCTTCATCGAGGAGCGTCCTGACCTGCTGACTACCCACGCCCCGGCCGACCGCGGCACCAAACTGCTGCGCTGGCTGGCCGAGGTAACGGTCAATCAGCCGTATGGGCCAGCCCCGACACAGCTCGACCCCGGCCTCAAGCGGCCCACCGGCGTCAATCTCAACATCCCTTCGCCCCAGGGGTCGCGGCAGCGGCTTCTTGATCTTGGACCTGAGGCATTTGCCGCGGATCTGCGGCAACGGCTCCCGGTGGAGGTCACCGATACCACCTTCCGTGACGCACACCAGTCGCTGCTGGCCACCCGGCTCCGCACTAAGGACCTGATACGGATCTCGCCGTACGTCGGGCGGATGACTCCGCAGCTTCTCTCGGTCGAGTGCTGGGGCGGCGCGACGTACGACGTAGCGCTCCGCTTCATCGCCGAGGATCCGTGGGAACGCCTCGCCGCGCTGCGCTACAACATGCCCGGTCTGTGCCTACAGATGCTGCTGCGCGGCCGCAATACCGTCGGTTACACGCCTTACCCGACGAAAGTCACCACCTCATTTGTTGCTGAGGCTGCTGAGGTCGGCGTCGACATCTTCCGGATCTTCGATGCCCTCAACGATGTCGAGCAGATGCGTCCGGCGATCGAGGCCGTACGCGAGACAAGTAGCACCATCGCCGAGGTGGCGCTGTGCTACACCGGCGATCTCAACTCGCCGGCCGAAGATCTTTACACACTCGACTACTACCTGAAGTTGGCCGAGAAGATGGTGGATGCCGGGGCGCACATTCTCGCTATAAAGGACATGGCGGGCCTGCTGCGGCCCCCTGCGGCCCGGAAGCTCGTCGCAGCGCTGCGGCAGAACTTCGACCTGCCGGTGCACCTGCACACCCACGACACCGCAGGTGGCCAGCTCGCAACCCTGCTCGCCGCTATCGAGGTGGGCGTCGATGCGGTGGACGTGGCAAGCGCCCCGATGGCCGGAACGACCAGCCAGGTGCCGGCCTCAGCCCTGGTCGCTGCGTGTGCGAATACCGAGCGGCCGACCAACCTCGACTTGCGCGCGGTGATGGCGCTGGAGCCATATTGGGAGGCGGTGCGCAAGGTGTACGCGCCGTTCGAGTCGGGGCTGCCAAGCCCAACCGGCCGGGTCTACGACCACGAGATCCCCGGCGGGCAGCTATCCAACCTCCGGCAGCAAGCGATCGCACTGGGACTGGGCGAGAAGTTCGAGCAGATCGAGGCGATGTACGCCGCGGCGAGCCGCATCTTGGGCAGGCCACCCAAAGTCACACCCTCATCGAAGGCAGTTGGTGATCTTGCGCTGCACCTGGTGGCGGTGGGTGCTGACCCGGATGATTTCGCTGTGAATCCGCAGAAGTACGACATTCCCGATTCGGTAATCGGCTTCCTCAACGGGGAGCTAGGGGTTCCACCAGGCGGCTGGCCGGAACCGTTCCGGACCAAAGCACTGCAGGGGCGCACCGTGCCGGTTCGCGACGTCGAGCTCTCGCCGGAGGACTCAGCGAACCTCGACGACAAGGGACTGGTGCGACAGAGCACACTGAATCGCCTGCTGTTTCCTGCGCCGACCAAGGAGTTCCTGGCCAACCGGGCGACCTACGGCGATGTCGGGCGGCTCAACACTTTGGACTTTTTCTACGGGCTGCAGCCTGGCCAGGAGCACGTCGCCAAGATCGGCAGGGGAGTCAGCTTGATTCTGGGACTGTCGGCAATCGGCAATGCCGACGAGCGCGGGATGCGTACCGTGATGTGCACGATCAACGGCCAGCTGCGGCCGCTCCGGGTTCGCGACAAGTCCATCAAGGTCGATGTCAAGACCGCCGAACGTGCGGATCCGAACAATCCGGGTCATGTGGCCGCGCCGTTCGCCGGAGTGGTCACCGTCACTGTGAACGAGGGTGATCAGGTTCAGGCCGGTGACACCGTCGCAACGATCGAGGCCATGAAGATGGAAGCCGCGATCACTGCGCCCGTCTCAGGCGTCGTACAGCGCCTCGCGCTCGCCGACATACAGCAGGTTGAGGGGGGCGACCTCGTGTTGGTGATCGCTACCGGGTAGCAGCTAGCGCTTCACAGGTGTGGCCTCCGGCGCAACATCACTCGCCCAGAAACCAACCAGATCGGGCACTGGTCGGCCCAGGGAGGCGGCCACCTGCGCCCACGGGGCGAAACCATCCAGCCAGACCGTCAGCGAGTTGATCATCCCTCGTTGCTCGTCGGTCTTGATTCCTGGCATAGCCGATCGGTAGGCCTGCGCCATCGCCACTGCGTTTTGGTGTGGCTGCCAACCGACGGTCATCCCGCTCACCGGAACCAGATTGAGGCTCAAGCTGCTGTTCAGCAGGTGACGCAGCCCCACCGACGCCGAGGCCCCGCCTCGGGCCAGAGCAAAGTCAAGATCATCGAGCCCCTGCGCGGTGAGGCTCATGCGCGTGGACCCCCAGGCAATGCCTTGAACCAGTGTCTCGAGCAGACGCCAGGTAGCCCCAGTTCGATCAGGCGGCACGTACGCCCCGGCAAGCAACACCTCGACATCGTGCGGCTCCGGCTGGGTGGGGGAGATCAGTGGTGTCGCGGGCACCCGTTTGAAGATCGGCCCGAGCTTGGAAAGCAGCCCACCGCGGGCCTCAACGCTCGGTGGGCTGAAGGCTCGCTGCGCCACCTGACGGAGGTGTTCAGCAACCTGCGGCGGAGCTCCGAACATGCCGCGAACCTCCTCGATGCCAATGGCATACAAGCGAAGTTCACCCATAACTGACACCGTAATCGAGGGTGGACTACGACGCGGAGCTTTTGCGATGCCAGCCCCTGGCCGCCCTATTCTGGGCCAATGAACCCACGGGTACGTCGGCTGATCGTCTCCGGCGTGCTCGGCGGCTTGGTCCTGATCGTCGTGGTGACGGCCGCCTGGAACTGGCTACGGTGAAGGCCAATGGCGCGTACGCTCCAGTGCGCAAAGAAGTTGCTGAAAGGGATCGAGCACGATGGCATTGCTCCGCGCGCTGAGCCGCGTCGGACTCCTCCTTCTGGCTGGGGTGCTTCTCGCAATAACCGCGACCGTCGCCGCGGCGGAGGACACCCTGGCGTTCACGATCGATGATGCGCGGATTACCGAGTCTTCCGGTCTCGCGGCCGATCCAGTCGGCGAGATTTACTGGACGGTCAACGACTCCGGCGACCGAGCGGTCGCGTACGGCATCGGACTCGACGGAACGGTCCAGGGCACACTCAACTACCGCGCCGAACCGAAGGATGTCGAGGCGGTCGCGGTGCACGATGACCGGCTGTATATCGCCGACATCGGGGACAACAACGGGAGGCGTAGCTCAGTGCGGGTGTTTTTCTTCGACAGCCCTCGAGCTAACGGGCTGACGGTGACCTATCTGGCGTTCGACTTCAGCTATCCGGACGGACCCCACGATGCGGAAACGCTGCTCGTCAGTGACTCCGGTCGGCTGTTCATTGTGACCAAGGGTGAGGACGCTGCGGTTTATGCGGCCCCGGCCGAACCGGACCGCGAAGGCGTCAACGAGCTCAAGGAGGTCGGCTCGGCGCCATCAGGGGTCACCGACGGGACGTTTCTGCCAGATGGGGACAGGATTGCCTTGCTGACCTACAACTCGGTGGCAGTGCTTGACGCGTCCACCTACGATGTGTTAGCCAACACCCCCATTCCGACGCAGCCGCAGGCGGAATCGCTTGCAGTGAGCCTCGATCAGGAGTCCCTGCTCGTAGGGAGCGAGGGGAAGCGATCCAATGTGTACGCCATCCCGGTGCCGCCCGGAGCCAGCGCGACTCCCACCC
>JBKPBV010000127.1:0-5840 GCA_046727055.1 Actinomycetota bacterium
CGGTTGGGGTCCTGGTTCGGCGATCGGACCTTTCGGCGAGCAGGTCGGCGACGGTTGGCCGCCCTGCTGGATCATCCATTGTGACCACCACGCCGCGAGGTTTGTTCATTGCGAGGTACAGGTGCCGGCGCGGTGGCGGGATACGGGCGCCATCGACTCGAATCACATCGCGCTCCGGATCCACCCTGCGTCCCTGCTCGAGAACAACCTCGGAGTTCACTTCGACACGGCCCTCGCTGATCATGGCTTCGCACGCCCGGCGGGAGCCCAGACCGGCTTGAGCGAGGACCTTCTGGAGCCGTAGGCCCCCCGCAGGTTCGATCACGGAGAGGGTTCGTGGGCGCGATCTGGCGGACGGTGGGCAGGTTCGGGATCAACTTGCTCCGCACCTGCCACAGCATCGGCCAGCTGGCTCAGCTCGGCCTCCAGCTCCTCCACCTCAGGGAGCTGCGGAGCCAGCGGCGGCAAATCCTCCAGCGTTGTCAAACCCATTCGTTCCAGGAAATAGCTCGTGGTGGCGAACAGTACAGCTCCGGACTCGTGATCGTGACCGACCTCCTCGATCAGCCCGCGAGCTAGCAGAGTTCTCATCACGCCATCGACGTTCACCCCTCGGACAGCCGACACCCGCGACCGGGAGATTGGCTGGGTGTAGGCAACCACTGCCAGCGTCTCCAAGGCAGCCTGGGAGAGCTTCGACTGCTGCCCCTCCATCACATACCTGGTGATCAGATCCGCGTATTCCTTACGGGTGTAGTACCGCCAACCGCCACCAACCTGCCGGAGCTCGAAGCCTCGGCCCGTCTCCTCGTAAAAGGCGACCAGTTCCGCGAGGGTCTCAGCGACGACCGACTCTGGTACACCGACCGCCTGAGCCAGCTCGAATTCAGTCACCGGTTCGGCGGCGAGCAGCAGGAGAGCTTCCAGCGCTCCCGACACCTGCACCGAGCTGTCCGCATCGGTGGCCGCCACAGCGACCTCTGACGCTGACAAGTCGGGGTTGTGGCTGCTCATTGATCCACCTCGGGCGTGTCTGCGGTTTCGTCGAATTCGTCGGAGATCAGCCAATCCCGTTCCTCGCCGCCGGTCCATCGGACCGTTAGCTCGCCCAGCGGGGTCAGCTGCTCAAACGCCACAGCGCCATCGCGGAACAGCTCCAGCAGCGCCAGAAACCGTGCCACGGTCGTCAACATGCTGGGTGAGTCGCCAGTCAGCGCGCGAAAGGTCATGGCGCGCTGCTGGCGCAACCGGTCCACGACCACCGCGGCCTGCTCACGGACGCTCACCACCGGCGCGTGCATGTGGGCCAGCGACAACACGCTGGCCTGCTTCGGTGACATCGCCTTGGTGGCCAGCGCCGCCAGGCGGGCTGGGCTGATCGAGATGGTCACCTCGGGTTGTAGTCGTGCAAAGCGCGGCTCGACCCCAACCTCGCGCGGAAATCGGCGGCTCTCCGCTTCCAAGGTCGCGGCAAAATACCGGGCCACGCGCTGGAACGCCCGGTACTGCAGCAGGCGCGCAAACAGCAGATCCCGGGCTTCCAACAAGGCCAGATCCTCGGGATCCTCAACCTCGCCAGACGGAATGAGCCGGGCCGCCTTGAGATCCAAAAGCGTGGCAGCGACCACAAGGAACTGGCTGGTCTGATCCAGATTCCAGGCGGTGCCTGCCCGCTTGATGTGAGCGATGAACTCATCAGTCACCTGGGAGAGCGCAATCTCGGTGATGTCGAGCTTGTGCCGAGAGATCAGCTGCAGCAGCAGGTCGAAGGGGCCGTCGAAGTTGTTCAGGTGAACCTGGAAACTGCCATCGTCGGCAGATGTCGTGACGTGGTCGGGAGAACCCCTGTCCTGCTGCGCTGTCACCAATTGGACACTCACGACGCCGACAGCCTGCGGACCAGCTCCGAGTCCTCTCCGCTCGCTTCAAGATCAGCGAGCATTGCAGCGATTGCCTCCCGCACGATCCGCCCGCGATCTATGGCCATACCGTGCCGAGCACGCAACGTCAATCTCGCCTGCTCCAGGGCAAGCAGCTCTTCGGCGCTGACATAGACCGTGATCTTTTCGTCGTGACGGATCCGGCCTGAGCCGCGTTGGGCGAACGACTCCGTCGTTAGCTCCACGGCAGCAGCCAGACCTACCCGACGCGGCATCGAGCGAGCACCTCACGAGCCAGAGTGCGGTAGGCCTCCGCGCCTGGTGATGTGGGCGCGTACGTGGTAATCGGCTCCCCCGCCACGTTCGTTTCGGGGAACTTCACTGTGCGCCGAATGACGGTATGGAAGACCTGCTCCCCGAACGCCTGGACGACTCTTTCGAGCACCTCGCGGCTGTGCAGGGTACGCGGGTCGTACATCGTGCCCAAGATTCCCAGGATCTCTAGGCGCTGGTTGAGTCGGTCCTGCACCTTGGCAATGGTGTCAGTCAGCAGGGCAATGCCGCGCAATGCAAAGAACTCGCATTCCAGCGGCATGAGCACCCGGTCCGATGCGGTGAGCGCGTTGATCGTCAACAGACCAAGTGAGGGGGCGCAGTCGATCAAGATCACGTCGTAGCGACTGCGAACCGCCTCGAGCAGCCGGAGCAAAGTCTGCTCCCGCGCCACCTCCGAGACCAGCTGGATCTCCGCCGCCGACAAGTCGATATTGCTCGGCAGGATGTCGAGCCCGGGGACCTTAGTCTGGCTGATCACCTCATCGATGGAGATTTCCTGGCCCATCAGCAGGTTGTAGATGCTCGCAGGCAGGGTGTGCGGATTGACGCCCAGGCCCACCGAGAGCGAGCCTTGTGGGTCGAAGTCAACGAGCAGCACGTGGCGGCCGAGCTCGGCGAGCGCAGCGCCAAGATTTATCGCCGTGGTGGTCTTGCCGACCCCTCCCTTCTGATTGCACAAGGCAATGATCAGGGCTGGTCCATGCTCGGTCAGGGGGGGTGGTATCGGAAGATCTGGCCACGGTCGACCGGTCGGACCTGTCAACGGTTCCCGCTCGATCGGCTGTGCAACACCGTCTGGTGGCGGAGGGACCACGGAGTTCTCATCGACGTCGGAACGCTGTTCGGGCTGGAACAGTGACTCGAGCTTGTCGGCGTCAAGGTAGTGCTCGTCGGTCAAGTCGGCGACCACGCTGCGCGAGGATGCCATCACATTTGATGCAGGGACATTTCGCCCAGAGACACTCGGCGCAGGGACATTTGGCGGAGCATGTCCGCCTTCGTCGAGTTCCTGCACTCCAGCCTCCTCCTTGCCGCCTCGACATCACGTGGGCTCCGTTCCGACGAAGCCTAATGCCGTCGGACAGCAAGCAACTTTGTCGACACGACACTAATACGCACGAGGGTGAGAAGTGAGGAAGACTTCCCGCAAGTGGTCGATGGTTACCAGGGTGTAAATCTGCGTCGTCGTGACCGATGCGTGGCCCAGCAGCTCTTGCACGACACGGATATCCGCGCCGCCGTCCAGGAGATGGGTCGCGTACGAGTGGCGCAATGTGTGTGGCGACACGTCGGCAGTGATGCCCGCCTTGTCCGCGACCGATCGCAGCACCGCCCAGGCGCTTTGCCTCGATAGCCGGCCGCCCCTGGCATTGACAAACAATGCCGGCGTTCCCCGACCACGTGCGGTGAGCGCCGGCCGCCCGCGCACTATGTAGGCATCCAGAGCCCTCCGCGCATACGAGCCCACAGGGACGATGCGTTCCTTACCGCCTTTGCCAAGCACGCGCAGTTCTGGTGTGCGCTCGCTGTCGCGGGCGCGGATTAGTCGATCCATCTCATCCACGTCCAGTGCCACGGCCTCGGAGATCCTTATACCGGTCCCGTAAAGCAACTCCAGCAGCGCTGCATCACGGAGGCCCACTTCGCTGTCGGTGGAGGGGACGGCGAGCATGGCCTGTACCTGTTCCAGACTCAACGCCTTCGGCAACCGGCTGGGTGGCTTCGGCGGCCGGATGCTCCGCGCCGGATCCTCGACAGTCAGTCCCTCGGCAGCGAGGAAGCGATGCAAGCTGCGCACCGCGATCACCGCACGTGCCACACTCGCCTTCGCCAGCGGAGGCTCGACCCAGCCATCACTGTCAGGACTGGCTAAGCCCTCTTGCAACCGCGCCGCATAGCTGCCGATCACCGCGCCAGTCACCTGAGAGGGATCGGTGATGTGCAGCTCTGCCAAGTAGTCGGCGTAGCGGAGCAGGTCACGGCGGTAGGCCGCAACAGTGTGCCGGGAAATGCCCCGCTCAACAGTGAGGTGGTCGAGGTAGGTCTGGATCAGCGCCAGCATGGTTGCTGAGGCGTCAACCGAGGACGTCGGCCAGCTCCTGACACACCAGCCCATGCGCCTGGGCGACCGGGGCGTTGGTGATCACGCCGTCATGGGTGTTCAATCCCAGTGCCAGCGCTGGATCGGCCTGAGCGCATCCCGCCAGCCGCGATTGGCCAGGCTGAGCGCGTACGGCAGCGTGACGTTGGTGAGCGCATAGGTCGACGTGTTGGGCACCGCCCCGGGCATGTTGGCCACACAGTAGAACACCGAATTGTGCACCCGGAAGGTCGGCTCGGCATGTGTGGTCGGCCGGCTATCTTCGAAACAGCCGCCTTGATCGATCGCGATGTCGACCAGCACGCTGCCCGCGCGCATCCGGGAGACCAGCTCGTTACTGATCAAGGTCGGCGCCTTCGCTCCCGGGACCAGTACCGCGCCGATCACCAGGTCGGCGTCCAGCACCGCCCGCTCGACCTCGTACGCATTGGAGGCGACGGTCTGCAGGTGACCCTGGTAGATCCGGTCCGCCTCGCGCAGCTTGTCGATATTGCGATCCAGCAGCAGCACCTCGGCCTGCATGCCCAGCGAGATCGCCGCCGCGTTCATGCCTGAGACCCCGGCACCGATAACCACCACCTTCGCGGCATATACACCCGAAACGCCGCCCATCAGGGTGCCACGACCGCCGCCCTGCCGCATCAGGTGATAGGCCCCGACCTGGGGCGCGAGGCGGCCGGCCACCTCACTCATCGGCGCCAGCAGCGGAAGAGTGCCATTGCTCATCTGAACCGTCTCGTAGGCGATGCCGGTGACCTTCCTATCCAGCAGGGCTCGAGTGCAATCCCGGCTCGCTGCCAGATGCAGGTAAGTGAAGAGGATCTGGCCGGGTTGCATGCAGTCGTACTCGATCGCGATGGGCTCCTTGACCTTCAAGATCAGCTCCGAGTCCTGCCAGACGTCCTCGCGGCTCGAGGCGATCTTGGCGCCAGCGGCTGTGACCTCGTCGTCGGAGATCGAAGAGCCAATGCCAGCGCCAGTCTGGACGAGCACGTCGTGGCCGTGTCTGGTGAGCTCATGGACCCCGGCTGGTGTAATGGCGACCCGGTATTCATGGTTCTTGACCTCAGCGGGCACGCCGACCCTCATTGCTCCTCCTGACCCAACCCGACGCCTTGATCATGCCACGCAGTTTGCGGGATCCGGCGGAGCAGGTCGCCGAGCCCGCCGTCTGCAAACGGTTGCTGAGCTAGTGTCGCGTCTCCTAAGTTCCTTTGCGGTTGGCGTCGTTCAGGTGCGTGCCTGTCATCGCAAGGCGACGCGCGGCGTCGACACGCAAGGCCGACGAGGGAGGGATACCGGGTTGTATGCCGACCGAGGAGAACGCCGCGAGGTGCGTGCCTGGGCGGCGCGAACCGTAAAGAGACTTAGGAGACACGACGCTAGTGTCCTGCGCCTGAAATACGCGCCAGATATTTTGCGAGGGAGTTGAGGATCTCGTCTGCGGTCTTGGTCCAGGCGAACGGTCGGGGATTCTCGTTCCAGGTGTCGATCCAGGCGCGGATGTCGGCTTCGAGAGCGGC
>JBKPBV010000128.1:0-10108 GCA_046727055.1 Actinomycetota bacterium
CGATGTGATCATTCATCGTCCATGATCGAGAAGAATGCGGCGCAGACCTCGCTGTTCTGCTCGGCTTCGACAACCCGGTCGATCGCGGCAAGGTCCTCGAAGTACACGATGTCGGCATATCCGCCGCCGGTGTCCTTCACGAGGACCCGCTTGAGGACCCGTGCCGTTTCTGGACGAACCTCTCCTCGAAGTCGTCCGATGTGCTCAGCAGCAGATTCTCGGAGACGCCCTTCTTCAGCCTGAAGGGTGCCAGTGCGATGTGCATTTTGATGCTCTCCTTTCTTCTTCGAGGCTTTTGGCGAACCTGACAATTTCCGTCATATTTGTCCGATGGCCAGCGATCACAGCCGGCAGAGTCGAGTCGTGCGGCTGGACGCCCTCAGGAGCCTCCTTGCGGAACGCGACGTCACGACAGCCGCAGAACTCGCCGCGGACCTCGGCATCAGCGTCCGCACACTGCAGCGGGACCTGGCAGTGCTGCGCGACCTGGGGACTCCGATCGAGAGCGACCGAGGCCGAGGTGGAGGGTTGCGCCTGGAGCGCGGCTGGTCGCTGGGCCGGGTCCACCTGAACGAGTCCGAGGCTCTTGGCCTTCTGCTGAGCCTGACGATCGCTGAGAAAGTCGGTTCGCCGCTGCTGCTCGAGGACCTGCGTTCGATCACCCGGAAGGTCGGCGCGGCCTTCGCGCCAGCTCAGACCAGGCGAATCCTCGCGCTGCGCCGCCGCATACTGGTCGGACAGACAGCCTCCGAGAGCGTGCTATCCACCTACACCCCACCACCACCGGTGGTCACACAAGGACTTCTCGACGCCTTCTTGCACCAACGCCTTGCGCTGATCAGGTACCAAGACCAGACGCGCATCACTTCCGAACGCGAAATCGAGCTGCAGTACCTCTACTACAACGTGCCCGTCTGGTACGCCTTAGCATGGGATCGCCTCCGTGACGGCGTCCGGTTCTTTCGCGTCGACCGCGTCAAGGAGGTCCGAGTCCTCCCTTCCGAGTTCCGACCGCGGCGTGCTGACGCGTTCATCGGCGCCGGCGAAGACACTGCCCGGACCATGTAGTGCCACCAGGCCAACTCGACTTTGAGACTCGCGGCGAAGCGCGACGGCGCAGCTTCGATGTTGCCTTCCCGCGTGGACTCTTCTGCGGGAGTCGAACGAGTGTGACAGCCGGTATCCACGCCGAGCGGATGCTCGAGCTCGGCGTCGGCACGGGGCAGACGTCCCGCCGGGTGCTCGACCTCCACCCAGAGGCGGAGCTAGTCGGCATCGACGAGAGTGCGGAGATGCTCGCTGCCGTGTGCGCAGACCTCGCCGCCGCCGATCTGCGGGTGAGCCGTCTCGAGGACCCACTGCCCGAGGGCAACTTCGACCTCCATCCGCTTCCAAAGACGTCGCTTCCGCGGCTGCTCCTGCCAGTCTTGTGATCAACTTGTGTTGTATGACATCAGAGGGAGCCACCCAGCTCATCGTCGATATGCACCCGGATGATCTCGTCGAAAGAGCTGTCGGCGGCGAAGCCCAAGCGCAACGCCCGCGTCGCCTCCAGGGCTGGGGCCCAGGTCTCGACGATACGCATGATCGACTCGTCCGGTTCGCGGCGAATTAAGCGGACAGCCTGCTCTCCTGCGACCCGGCGTAGCGCCTCGATCTGCTCTCCCACGGTGGCGCTGAGGCCCGGCATGGACAGCGTCCGTCGCGGGCCGACCTGCTGACCATCGAGCGTGGCGGCCCGGACCAGAAACTCCACTGCTGAGCGGGGCGAGGCATGCCAGTGCCGGACCGTCTCCGGGACCGGCAAGACCGCCTCCTGCCCGACAAGCGGCTCGCGCAGGATGCTTGAAAAGAAGCCTGAGGCCGCCTTGTTCGGTCTCCCCGGACGGATGCAGATGGTGGGCAGCCGGAGCCCGATGCCGTCCACGAAACCGCGTCGGGTGTAGTCGGCCAACAAGAGCTCCCCGATCGCCTTCTGGGTGCCGTAGCTGGTGAGCGGCGTCTCATGGAAGTCCTCGGGAATGGGATTAGGTAGCGGCGCGCCGTAGACAGCAATCGAGGACGTGAAGACCAAACGAGGGTGGTAACCGTCGGCGGTGTGCGCCGCCCGGACGGCTTCGAGCAGTGCCCGGGTGCCGCCGAGGTTGGTCTGGTAACCCTTCTCGAAGTCCGCCTCAGCCTCACCTGAGACGACCGCCGCGAGATGGAAGATCAGATCGGGCCGAGCCTCCACCAGGCGCTCGGCCTCGCCGGGCGCAGCCAGGTCCGTGGCGACCAACTCGACCTGACCGGGGGCGCTTGCCGGCTGCTGGGGAGGAACGACGTCGGCCAGGGTCAACCGTTCAACGGCGCAGCCTCCGACGTTCTCGTCCGCGACCAGCCGGGCAGTCAGCTTACGACCGATCATGCCGGCCGCGCCCAGCATCAGGA
Organism: Actinomycetota bacterium; assembly: GCA_046727055.1. GTDB lineage: Bacteria > Actinomycetota > Actinomycetes > Propionibacteriales > Propionibacteriaceae > Microlunatus. The sequence goes on from JBKPBV010000128.1 coordinate 2,431, forward strand.
CGTGCACAGATACTCCCCTCCCGCAGGCGCGATCGCCGCGGCCATCCACAACTACAGTGCGGCACCGGCTACAGCCGCTCCAGGCCGCGGCTGCAGCCCAGCCTAGGGCGGTGTTCTCGAATCCGGCCGTAACAGACGGCTTGCCCGGGCTCGAGCGGGCCGGTTCGCGACTTACTAGTGCTCAGCCAGGGCGGCGAGGAGGGCTCTTTCGTCGTCGCCGGTTAAGCCTGCTCGCCGTGCTCGCTTGGTTGGCCGGGTTAGCTCCCAGCTGAGCGTGTCGGTGAGAGTCTGCTCCAGCGGTCGCGTGCTGAGCCCGACCCGTCGTGCCTTGCTGCTGTCCCGGGCGTTGAAGCCCAGCCAGTCAGTGTCGACAAGCCAAAGCGGAAGGGACCGCTCGCCCATCCACGGCTGCACACCCTGATCAAGAAGCCACCGCTGGTCCGCCCGTACGACAGGCCCGGTGTGGCCAGCAACTCTGCGTGCGATCTCGAGGTGGTCGAACAGCGCGGTCGTATCACCCGTCGCGTTATAGACGCCACCAAGCCGGCGGCTGCCAGCGTCGACGAGCCACTCCGCCAGGTCACGCACATCGATCACTTGGGTTGCCAGTTCGGGCGCGTTGGGGACCAGAACAGCACCGCTTGGTGTGCTGGGCCTGGCGAACCGCAGCGGCCAGTACCCAGTCCTGTCGAAGATGTCGCCGGGGCCGCCGATGAGCCCGACCCGGGCGATCAGCGCGCGCTCCGACCCGAAGGCCTGCTGGACCTGCTGTTCGCACGCGACTTTCGCCTGCCCGTAGGTCTCCATGCTCTCCATGACCTCACCCATCAGCGCTGGCAGTAGCAGGGCCTCCTCATCCGCGCCGGGGGTGCGGTGGTCGGCGTACACGTTGCCAGAGGAGACGAATACGTACACGCCCGCCCGGTCCGCCAGCGCCCGCACCGCGCCCCTCACCTGTCCGGGCTGCCGCGCCAGATCCACCACGACGTCCCACTGCTGGTGTTTGAGCGCGTCGTACGCGTCGGGACGGCTGCGGTCGGCGCGGATCAGCTCTGCTCCTTCAGGCACCGTGCCTGAGAACCCACGGGCCAGACACGTCACCTGGTGTTCCCGCTCCAGCGCTGCGCTCGCGACGTGGCCGCCGAGCCAGGCTGTCCCTCCTAGAACCAGTGTTTGCATGATGACAGCCAACCCGAGTCCACTGACTCCCGGACCCCGCTCCGCTCAAGGCGGACAGGCACTCACCAGTTGATGCGCGACGCGGGCATGTTCGGCGTGGTTCACGTTGTGCACCGTCTGCTGAGCCAGCTCAGTGTTGAAAGGGCGTGTGCTCGCTGGAAGGCTCGCACGGTGGGGAGGCCCGGGTCGGACGGTTGGCGGGCCACGTCGGTGAAGTAACCACAAAGACCCGCCAGTGCGGCCGTGATGTCGTCGCGGTTGACAGCCTGCAAGTAGTGCAGCACCAGCTTCTCGGGGTCGTGGCCACCGTAGAAATCGACATTTATGCAAAGCAGGAGCTGGTCGAACCAGGCGGCTCCAGTGCATGCCCAGGGCCAGTCAACGACCGCGACGGTCCCGTCTGTCCGGATGAGCAGGTTGTCGGCGCGGATGTCGGTGTGGAGGAGGCTATCGCCGGCCAGGCAGGCGAGGCCGCGGGCGGCGAGCCGACACAAGCCGTCGAGGTGGTGCCTTGCCCACGGGTCTAGGTCGGCGGGCGGCTCGGCGCGGATCCGTTCCCAGCCGGCGAAGACGGTGGCGTAGAAGCTCGTGACCGACGGCAGGTCAGGCACCGGGTTCGGCGTGAACTCCTTGGCCATCTGTTGAAGTGCGGTCATCGCAGCCTCGAGCTCAGCGGCGATCCACGGCACAGCTGGGGTGTGTCCGTCGAGGTCTTCAAACACGAGCCCGACCCAGACACCGTCGTCGTAGACGCCGAGTAGCACAGGTACGTAGGCATTGGATGGGAGTTGGCCGACGACGTGGGCTTCGGCTCGGTGCAGGCTCGCCGTCGGCTCATGCTGGATGCTGTTGACCGCCTTAACAAAAGCGCGACGCCCGTCGGCGGTAACCACCCGGTCGGCAGTACCGGGCGAGAAACCGCCCGACTGCGAAACGGCAGTCACTACCGCCTCGCCGCCGATGATGGCTTCGATGCCAGCCCTCACCCGTGCCGGAATCTGCATCCAGGTGATCCGCACACCAGAGGCCGCCACCACCAGCTCATGCTGGCAGATTGTGACGTTGGCTCAGGCGACCTGTCTCGCAGACCGTTCCGTGACGGAGTAGTGATTTGACCTCCACACCCGCGATTCGGCTCAGTTCGATCGCCCCAGTTCCCTCACGGCCGCGCGGAACACCGCGGGCAGCGCGGCGGCGGCAGGAACGATGACCTGCCGGGCCCACGCTGGGCGCGTTGCCTGCACAAGGGCATGTGTCATCGCGGCATACCGCCAGCTGGCCTGGCGCCAGGCCCGCTCGTAGGCGTGCGGCCGATCGGCTCTGACCGCTGACACCGCTTCCCGTGCCTGCGCCATCCCGAGCGATATCCCCTCGCCGGTGAGCGCATCGACGTAACCGCCGGCATCGCCGACCAGAAGTACCCTGCCAGCGACTCGGCGGGAGACTCGCTGCCGGAGTGGGCCCGCCCCGCGTACGCGTGTGGCGGCGGAGGCGTTAGCCAGCCGCTCTTGCAGCCGCGGGAACTCGTCGAGCTGCTCCTCGAACGCCACACGGCGTGCGCTGAGAACCGCAACCCCGACGAGGTCTGCCCCGACGGGGGTGACATACGCCTCGCCATGGCTGCCCCAGTGCACCTCCACATGGCTGCTCCACGGCCGTAAGCAGTAGTGCCGGCGCTGACCGAAGCGCTGTGGTCCGCGGGTGCACACCTCCAGACCGAGCGTGCGACGCGTCGGCGAATGCAGGCCATCAGCTGCCAGAAGGTAGCGGCCATAGACGTCAGGTCCAGGCGTGGGCCCAGGCCCCTGCGTTCGGACGCGCACCTCCCCGGACGACTGCACCACGTCGCGCGCCGCAAAGGGAAGGACTTTCACACCAGCGGCCGCTGCGGCCGACCGCAGCGCCGTGTGGAGCTCGGTGCGGCGGACGCCACGGCCCTGCCCAGCGTTGAAGTCAGCCTGTGCCTGTCGTCCACCGCAGACGTAGCGGATGCCCACCAGATCCCAGCCAACGGGGTTGACCCCGAGGGTAGCCAGCGCACGCACGCCGCCGGGCATGAGACCTTCACCGCACGCCTTGTCGACCGCGCCCTGTCGAGGCTCGAGCACGACAACCGACAAGCCGCTGCCGACGGAATATAAGGCAGCCGCGAGGCCGACCGGGCCGCCGCCCACCACTACAACGTCGCTGGCCCCCCGCCTCATCGCCACGCCGCTCCCTTCCCAGCGACGGTGGCCAGCGCCCGCTCTTCGACCTCGATCCGCCTGGCGAGCAAGGCTGCGTTGAGGATGGTGAACGTGGCAGCCGTGGCCCAAGCCGAGTGCACGAGCGGCAGGGCCGCGCCCTCGAGCACCACAGCCAAATAGTTCGGATGGCGCAGCAGGCGATACGGGCCGCGGCTGACCAGTGGCAGGCCCGGCACGACAATGACGCGGGTGTTCCACTGCCGCCCCAGCGTTGCAATGCACCACCAGCGCAGGCTCTGCGAGGCACTGACCACGGCAAGCGCCACCCAGCCAAGAATCGGTAGGAAGGACCGCTCTAGCATCCACACCTCGGCCAGCGCACCCACCAGCAGAGCGGTGTGAAGCATCACCATCGCAGGGAAATGGCCGCGGCCGAACTCCTGACCCCCGCGTGAGAACGCCCACGCAGCATGCCGTTTTGACAGGGCCAGTTCCACGAGCCGTTCGACGCCGACGGCCAGGACCAAAGCTGTGAATAGGAGTTGGGACATCACGCCCTCAGCCGCGGTGGCAGTAGCGGAGTGCATGGCGGCTCACACCCCGTCACCCTAGGCAAAAATCCCGATTTCCGTGGCTATATCTGGCCTGTGCCGACGGGTCCGGCCCTTAGGCTCTGCCTGTGCCCATGCCGTCTGCCCTGCCGGCTCTGGTTCGGGCCAGCCATCCCGGGCCCACGGTCGCCGTCACCGCTCTCACCGCGCTCTTGGCCGTGGCAGCAGGCCATGGTTTGCGAACAGGCCTGATCGTGACTGCTGCCGTTGCGGCAGGGCAGCTCACCATCGGCTGGTCCAACGACGTGATCGACGCCGGCCGCGACCAGCAGGTGGGGCGCGCCGACAAACCGGTCGCTCGCGGTGAGGTCTCCGAGTCCCTGGTCCGGCGGATGATCGCAGCGGCCGCGGGAGCCTGCCTCGTCCTGTCTCTGGCGTGCGGCCTCGAATCCGCAGCCGTGCACCTGCTGCTGGTTGTGGGGGCCGGCTGGGCCTACAATCTTGGTCTCAAGCAGGCCGCCTGGTCAGGCCTGCCGTACGCGATCGCGTTCGGCGCGCTTCCCGCGGTGATCACTCTTGCGCTTCCTGACCCGCAGTGGCCCCCCGTGTGGATGATGGCCGCCGGCGCCCTGCTCGGCGTGGGGGCACACCTGCTGAACGCACTACCCGACCTCGCCGACGACGCCCAGACCGGCGTACGTGGTTTGCCCCACCGCCTGGGAGCACCCAGACTGCGGTGGCTGGCGCCGCTGGTGCTGCTGGTCGCCTCCGCGGTGGCAGCATTCGGCTCGGTGCCCGCCAGGTGGGTGTGGGCTGCCTTCGGGCTCTGCGTGGTCCTCGCGGTAGTCGCCATGCGCGGCCGCGGCCGGGTGCCGTTCGCCGCTGCCATCGGCATCGCGGCGGTCGACGTGGTCAGTCTGGTCGTGCATGGGTCGGCTTAGGCAGTCGGGACATGCGCCACCCGAAGTTCACGTTGCAGAGCGCGACGCGCTGGTGACGAGACGAGCCCTTACGTCCGCTAGCGCGACCTGGATGCCCCCGCCGCACCTCTGAGAAGCGCACCGGTGACAGTCAGACCTGGACCGAAGGCCATCGCCAGCACGTAGTCTCCAACGGGAATGGGGCGCATCGACGCGAGGGTCAGCAAGATGGTCGCCGAGGAGCAGTTCCCATAGCGGGACAGGGTGTCGCGGGATCGCTTGATCTGAACGTCGCTCAAGGAAAAGACCTCCTGCACCTTGTCGATGATTCGCGGACCGCCAGGGTGGATCGCCCAGTGCTGGACGTCATCAGGAGCGAGTCCGCGGTCAGCCAGCAGACCGTCGACGAGCGTAGGGACGTTACGGGCCACCAGCGCTGGGACCCGCGGGGAGACGGCCATGCGAAAACCGTGGTCGGTGATGTCCCATGTCATGTCTGCCGTTGAGCCGACGTCGGTAAGCGTTTCTACGGCGATGACGTCGAGCCCCTCGCCTACCCACTGCGAGGGGGCCAGCACGAGGGCGGCGCAGGCGTCGGCGAACAATGCGTGCGCGATGGCTTGCTGGGTGTCGTGCGGGGGCGGCTGTACATGCAGGGACGGCAGCTCCGTGCAGACCAGCACAGCCGGTCGGCGCTGCGCGATGACATAGTCGGTGGCCACCGCCAGCCCAGGGATGGCGGCATAGCAGCCCATGTGTCCGACCGCTAGCCTCCGCACTTCCGGGCGCATGCCTAGATCCTTGGCCAGATGGACGTCCAGGCCTGGATTGGCGTATCCGGTGCAGGAAACCGTCGTAAGCATGCCAACCTCTTCGGGGATGAAGGTGGCCGCCTCCAGGGCGCTACCTACCGCCTCCTTGGCCAGCGGCAGAGAGTCGTCGACGAATCGCCGCATCCGCTGGGCGGTACTCCAGCGGCAAACGTCCTCGTGCACGGGGCTGGCCGTCAAATGACGGGTGTGCACCTGGGCGCGGCGCCACACGCGCTCCGCCACGCCATCATGACCGACCTGGTCCGCGTAGTAGTCCGTCCACAACTTGATCTGGTCGTATGCCGGCGGCGTTGACTGGCCGAAGGCGACGATGCGCGCGAGCCCGGTCAACGGGGCCAATGCAGGCTCGGGGGGACACCTGGAAGGCTCCGACGCGCTCTGCTCTCCATCTTGGCCTCCAGCGACTGGGAGAAACCACCGGCCGGGCCGGCGTTGCCGTAACTCTGCGGGGCCCAACACTAGTCCCAATTGCCGATTGATTCTGGCGGCATCGGCGGGAGGCGAGCGCTAGCACATTTATTCCTTCGACACGTCGACACCAGCTCCCGCTTGCGTACGGTGTCGTTGGCCAGTGGCTTGCGGGACTGCTTTGCGATCATCTGGATCGACTCCAATCCGGACGTCGGTACCGGCGGCAGCGAGTCTCCCGGCTATCACGCGATAGCGGTCGGGGCGAGGTCAGCACCAACAGCGTGACCGCTCCGGATGGTGCGGCTGTCCTGCCAGCCTCTTGAGCTGCCAAGGGTCTGGGGCGCGGCGCTGTGGCCGAAGGTGCGGATGCGCGTGGTACTACTCGGCGTCCTCGATCCGGATCCGCAGGCGGCGAAAGCCGCGACCCTTACTCTCCATCTTCGCCACCGCGATGCGCCCGATCATGGCTGTGGACGCCACGTGAGTACCGCCGTCGGCCTGGATGTCGATGCCGTTGATGTCGACAATCCGGACCATCTCGATGTCCGGCGGCAGCAGGTCGCTCGCGGTGCGGATGACGTTCGGGATCGCCAGGGCCTGCTCCCGCGGCAGCACCCGGACGTCGATCCGCCGGTCCAGGCGCACCGCCTCGTTGCAAGCATCCTCAACGCGCTGCTTGAAGTCTGCGGGCACGTCAGGCAGATCGAAGTCCATCCGCGCGATGAGCGGTTCCATGTTCCCGCCGGTCACCGGGGCGCCGAAGTCCCGCAGCACGACTGCGCTTAGTACGTGTAGACCGGAATGCGTCCGCATGAGGCTCGTGCGGCGCTCGTCGTCAAGGCCGCCGTGGACGCTAGTGCCAGCCGCGGGCAGAGGGTCTCCCTCGGCCGGCAAGAGGTAGAGGTCGTCACCCTTGCGCGTACCGACAATCCGCGTCCGGACATTCCCCCACAGCAGCACTCCGTGATCGGGCGGCTGCCCACCGCCACCGGGATAGAACGCGGACCGGTCCAGAACGATGCCTTCATCGGGGTTAGCGAACAGCACAGTAGCGGCCCACTCCCGGATCGAGGGGTCATCGAGGTCGAGGCGGTGCGTGTGGTGCCGATACGGCTTCGCTGGCACGGTCATGGATGTGATTCTGCACCGCCGTCGGTCGCGACCGGCTTGCGCCGTCTCGTCGCTGCTGATAGGTCGCTCTAACGGCGCGGGTTGCGACTGTTAGCTGTCTCGTCCTTGTGGTTGACAATGTTGACGACGTTGCCGTCTGGCGCACGCACAAGGAACCTGCGCACCCCCCACGGCTCCACAGTCAACGGATGAACGATCTCGAAGCCAAGTCGCTGCGCCTCCTCATACGCCGCGTCGACCTCATCGCCGACATGAACAGAGATCACTGAGTCGACCGGCGACGTTGCATCTCGCGTCACTAACTGGACCACCGCGCGGCCGTCTGGAGATTGGAGATTGACGACCCAACCCAGGTTGAATCCTTCAACGCTGAGACCTAGAAAGCCCATGTAGAAGTCGCGAGCTTCAGCTAGATCAGCGACCGAAAGGTTCGCTGTGATGCCAGTCGCGTGCATCGAGTCACCACC
>JBKPBV010000129.1:0-7953 GCA_046727055.1 Actinomycetota bacterium
GGGTACCGCCCACTCGCTGGCGAACCATCTGTTCGAGGTCGTCCCGCGTCCTGGCACTGGTCAGTAGCACATTGGCCTCGTCCTCGGCGAATACGCAGCCGGCCAGCCGAAGCCTTGCAACCAAGGCGGCCTGGTCAGCGACGTCAGGCGGCGGCAGGTCAGTCGTCCTTCTCGCGCTCGGCGAGAAACCTCTCGAACTCGGCGGCGATTTCCTCCGCGCTTGGCACTCGATCCTGCTGCTCGGCCTGCAGCGCGTCGTATTGCTGCTCGAGTGTCGCCACCAGCTCCTGGACCTCGGTTGAAGTCGCCATCTCCTCTGCGATGTCTGCGAGATTGCTGGCGGAAGCCTTCTCCAGAGATTCGAGCGGCACCGCCAGACCGGTTGCCTGGTTGAGCGAGCGAGTCAAGGTAAGCGTGGCCTCCGGAAACGAGGCCTGAGCTAGGTAATGCGGGACATGCGCGGCGAAACCCATGGCCTTGCGATCAAGCTGGCCGAGGCGGAACTCCAGTAACCCTGTGAAGCTGGCAGGCACCTCGACACGATCGATCCAGCTTCGATAGCTCTTAACCAGTGCGGGATCGGTCGCGTGCGCGGTCAACGTTATAGGTCGGGTGTGTGGCACCGCCATTGGAATGCCATGCACGCCGACCGTCATGCGTACCCCGAACTGCTCGATCAGCCCCACCACAGCGGCGGCAAGCCGCTCCCACTGCACGTCCGGCTCAGGCCCGCTAAACAGCAGAAATACCTCACCGTGCCCGTCGGTGACCCGGTAGATGCGCAGGTGAAGGTCGGCGTAGGACTTCCACTGATTGGTATCGAAGATCATCGCCGGTCGCCGGCTGCGATAATCGTGCAGCTGATCATGGTCGAAATCAGCCAGCACCTCGTGCTCGAGGTTTTCCAGCAAATTGGCGGAGAACAGCCGTCCAGCTTGGCCGGCATCGACGAAGCCGTCCAGCTGGTGGATCATCACGGGCCGATGGTCCTTGAGCTTGGCGACCACCGCCTCGTTCAAGGTGTAGAGCTCCCGTGGATCCATCACGAAGACCAATCTACCTGCGAGGACCGGCCCGTATCCCGGCCCAACAGCGGCGGCGCTGTGGAAATGAGCCGCCTTTCAGTGTGGCCCGTCGTGTTCACTGAACGTGGTTCGACCGTTGAGCTTGGCGGCCAGATCGTTGTCGATGCCGTCGGCCACGTCGGAAAGGATGCGCACTGCCTGGCGCAGATGGGCTGGTACGAAAGGCCGCGACAACACTGAGATGGTCACAAATACTCGGTCTTTGATGAGCTGGAACTTCACCCATCGAGCCTCGACGTTCAGGTCATTGAGTACCTCAGCGGCTCGGGATCGGCCCGCCACATCGTGTACCAGCGGAGCGAAGATGACAATCTCTTGGCCGTCGCTGGATGTGCGAAGGAAAAGCATGGTCGATCCAACCCTGATTGCAATGTCGCCTTCGGCATCCCGGATAGGCGGATGGCCGTATATCTCGGCAAGCTCGGCGTCAACCAAGTCATTGAGATGTTGCTGGTTGCGTGGCATGGTCGGCTCGAGATCGCCGTGGTCAAGGTGCAACACCTTGCGCGAGGCATCATCCTGGACTGGCTGCCGAGGCGGTTGGAGCGCTTCGGCGAGCTGATCGGGGGCTAGGAAAACCGGATGCTGCACACCGTAGACGTCGCGCAGTGCAGAGACGGCGAGCTCGCTGATTCGATCGGATTCGACTTGCGGTAATTCGATCCAGAAGTTGGCCGTCGGCTGGATCGGCTGCGCCGAGACGGCTTGCTCGCCGCTGATCGTCGGCGATTGCCAGCCCAGACGTTCCATTGCGGTGAGCAGCTCGGGTGAGAGCTGGAATTCGTCCCCTAGCGCCGCGTTGCTGGCCGCCTCACATCGGACCACGCCCGGTCGGGGACTGCTCAGTCGCACAAAAGGTGGCGGACCATGGCTCTCCGACTCCGTGCCGATGGTGAGATCGGCGGAGTCATCGATCATGGAGATGACTTCGCTCAGCCGGCTCTGGAACTCAGCCCAGGCTTGAGCGGTACTCCGGTCGAGGTCGAAGTCGTCGATGTCGGCCATGTGCGCCCCTCCCAGCCACGAGGACGACATTAACCCCGCACGCGTTCAATTGCCCAGCGCCGCGACCACCCGCGAAGGCGAGGGCCGGCCCAGTTCGGTGGCGAGCCAACGGCTGGTCTGCACCAGGGCACGAAGGTCAACACCGGTCTCTATGCCGAGACCTTCAAGCATCCAGACCAGGTCCTCGGTTGCCAGGTTTCCCGTCGCCGACTTCGCATATGGGCAACCGCCTAGCCCGCCGGCCGAGGAGTCGAACTCGGTGATTCCGGCCTCGAGACCGGCGAGAACATTGGCCAGAGCCTGCCCGTAGGTGTCGTGCATGTGCAACGCGACCTGCTCCCGCCGGAGTCCTACGGCCTCAATTCGGTCCAGGACGGCTTCCACCTGACCCGCCGTGGCGACACCGATGGTGTCACCCAAGCTGATGGTCGAGCATCCGAGCTCAACCAGGCGGGCCGCGACGGCCGCCGGTTGTCCCGGGTCCACCCGCCCCTCCCAAGGGTCACCGAAGCACATTGACACATATCCGCGTACGGGAATCCCCCGGGCGCGCGCTGCGGTCACGACTGGTGCCGCCATCTCGATAGCCCCATCGAGGGTCGTCCCCAGATTCTGCTTCGCGAAGGTTTCGGTCGCGGAAACGAAAATCGCCAGCTCGTCGGCTGCTGCTACCAAAGCTCGTTGTAGGCCGCGTTCATTAGGGACGAGTACGAGATAGCGCACGCCGGGGCGGCGTCGCAGCCCAGCCATCAACTCATCGGCATCAGCTAACTGAGGTACCCAGCGTGGCGAAACAAAGCTGGTTGTCTCGATTGCAGCAAGACCGACTTCGCCCAGCCGGTCAATGAATTCCAGTTGGACCGGCAGTGGCACGATCGCGTTCTCCGCCTGGAGCCCATCGCGAGGGCCCACCTCGTAGACGCTGACCCGAGTGGGCAGACCAGATCGCGGATGAACCGCTGGTAGCCCGTCCATACCCGCGACTGTACGCGGCAGCCACCGTCAACTCCGCCTGGCGAGGAACAGCTGGGTCGCAGCAGTGAGAAGAAGGCCACGACCGCGTCGAATCGGCCCAAGCTGTCGTCGATGTCGACCAGGTCTCGACGTAAGTACGTTGCCTCCGGCACATTGCGGCGCGCGAGATCAAGCATGACTGGCGAGATATCGATGCCGGTCACCACACAACCGGCATTGACGAGCTGCCGTGCTGTCGGAAGACCAGTGCCACACCCGACATCGAGTTCACGTGCCCCGCCGGGCAGGTGGATTATCAGCTGTTCCACGGCACTCACTTGGCCGTCTTTGTGGGGAAACTCCTCGTCGTAACGGGAGCCGATGGCATCGAACCCGGCGGCTTGCACCCGCTGACGCTGCGCCCAGTCCTGAGCCTCCGACAGCCGCTCGGTCATAGCAGCTCACTCTTCACCCAGATAAGGACTCAAGGTGTGCGGGTGTGCCGGCTTGGCGAGTGCCTATCGTGGTGTAAGGCGGCCGACTCGCGCGAGTTGCCACTGGAACGGAGACGAGCGGTGATGAACCCGGAGATGCTTCCCGCGGGCGCACCTCGTCCAGTGATGCATCCCGTTGCACCGGCTGCGTTGCTGCATCGTCCGCGGTCCGCGCTGACCTGGGTGACCATGATCGTCCTCGGCCTCGGCGGCCTGGTGATAGCTATCTTGATCTTCCTTCTCGGCGGGCCGGCGGGCGCGCTAATCGCCACGCTGCTCGCGGCGATCTCCTTCCCAGTGATGATCTTGATCTGCTTCTGGCTTGATCGCTATGAGCCAGAGCCTGCTCGGTATCGGCTCGCGGCGCTTGGCTGGGGCGCGGTCGCCGCGGTGGCGCTTAGCTTCATCGGCGAGCAACTGGTGTTCGGGCTGTCAGGGGCAAATGAATTCGTCAACGTGGCACTGGGCGCACCAGTCGTCGAGGAGCTAAGCAAGGGACTTTTCCTCGTTGCAATCGTGATCTTCCGCCGGAGTCAGCTGCACGGCCTGCTGGACGGCATCGTTTACGGCGCTCTGGTGGGAATTGGATTCGCTTTCGTTGAGGACATCATCTACTACTTGCAGTCGTTGCAGGCCGGCCAGCTCGGCATCACCTTCTTCCTTCGTGGTGTCATGGGCCCGTTCGCGCATCCGCTATTCACGGCCGCAGCCGGGCTGGGCGTCGGGATCGCCGTGTCTACGCGTCGTCCGGGCCTACGGATTCTGGCGCCAATCCTTGGCTTCCTGGCAGCTGTCGTCATGCATGCGATCTGGAACGGCAGCACGTTCTGGGGTGGAAACGGGTTCTTGTTCGCGTACGGCGCGATCTTCCTTCCGCTGTTGGTAGTGATACTGGCGGTCGCAATTTGGGCGCGGTCCCGCGAGGGCAAGATGCTCACTTCGGCGCTCCAAGAGGTCGCGCAGATGGGCTGGATTAGGCCCGAAGAGATCCACTGGATAGCCAGATTGTCGGATCGTATGTCGGCTCGCGCATACGCCAAGCGCGTTGGCGGCATGCCCGCCGCAGATGCGGTCCGCGCGTACCAGCAAACCATCACCGAAGTTGCATTCCTCCACCATCGCGCGGTGCACGGGAACGCTCCCTCCGATCTCAACCAACACATGGGCGCGCTGCTCCAGCGGGCAGCTTGGCTGCGCCCCTATGTCGCGTTCCCTCCGTCACGACCCGCGGTGACATGGCGCTGATCAAACACTGGACTGGTGCCTCCCGCAGGCTGCGACGTGCCGGTCGGCGCACGAATGTCGCGTTGCTCGTCGTTCTCCTTGGTGCCGCGGTGACCGGAGGCCTCGCCTTTGCCTCTGGTACTCCCATCCCGGCAAAGCTGGCCACTCTTCTCCACGGCGTGTTTGGGCTTGCCGTCGCAGTACTTGTGCCGTGGAAGACGGTGATCATCCGGCGCGCTCCGCTAATGCGAGCCGCGAGCCTTTCGCTGGTCCTACTGATTGTGGTCTGTATTGCCTCTGGCCTCGTCGAAGTCTTCGGTGGGTATGGCGTGTTGTGGCGACTCAGCCCGATGCAGATACATGTTGGATCAGCCGTCCTGGCTGCACCGCTGCTCGCCTGGCATGTGTTGCGTCATCGGCGGCAACGCTTACGGCGCACCGACCTGTCGCGCCGTACGTTGTTGCGCACCGGAGTCCTTGCCGCTGGCGTCGCTGCGACGTACGGCACACTCGAGAGTATTGGTCGGTTGGCCCGGTCTGCGTCGGCGAGCAGAATCGCAACCGGATCGCACCAGGTGAGCGCTGACGCCGTTCCGGCCACGATGTGGCTCTTCGACCAGGTGCCACTAATCGGCACTGAGCACCGAATCGATGTCGCTGGGACAGCGTTCACCGTACCCGATCTCGCGTCCCGAGGTCGGACCATCACTGCACGGCTCGACTGCACCAGCGGCTGGTACGCCGACGCGGAGTGGACCGCCGTCAACCTTGCCGATCTTCTCCCGCCAGAGCAGCTTGCCGCAGCCGCCAGCATTGACGTCGTCAGTGTGACCGGCTACCGTCGACGATTTCCAGCTAGGGATGCTGATTCACTTTGGCTGGCGAGTGCGTTTCAGGGTGAGCCGCTGCAGCCTGGCCACGGGGCGCCGGTGCGACTTGTCGCGCCACATCGGCGAGGGTTTTGGTGGGTCAAGTGGGTCGCATCGGTCAAGCTCAGCGAAGCCCCGGCGTGGGGTCAATCACCTTTTCCGCTGCAGTGAACGCGAGGTGGTGTTCAGCTCGCGGTGAGCTCACGAGGCACCGCAATCACGTCTACCAGCGCGCCGTTGCGCCATACGGTGATCTCCACCCGTCGGCCAATGGCGTCCTCGACCATACGGCGCTGGAGCTCAGTGCTCGAACCAAGCGAAGTACCTTCTACCGCGACCAGAATGTCGCCGGGCCGTAGTCCAGCGTTATCGGCCGGGCTTCCGGTAATCACCTGCGCCACCCGCAAGCCGTCGCGCCGCCCAAGTTTCTTTACCAACGCCGGCGGCAGCGCAGCCTGGCTGCCCGCAATTCCTAGCCAGGCGCGACGCACCCGACCGGAGGTCATCAAGGCGCTGATGATGCGCTGCGTCGTCTCGTTGATGGGCACCGCGAGACCCACGCCGATGCCGGCCACCGCGGTGTTGACTCCGATCATCCGGCCGCGGCTGTCGGCCAGCACGCCGCCGCTGTTGCCCGGGTTCAGGGCAGCGTCGGTCTGGATGACTTCATCGACCACACGGCCCTGTCTTGTTGGAAGCGACCGGCCAAGGGCTGAAACGATGCCAGCGGTAACGCTCCCGGCCAGACCGAGCGGGTTACCAACGGCAACCACAAGTTGGCCCACCTGCAGCTTGCTGGCATCACCGAGGGTCACCGGGCTGGGCACCTCGGCCCGGGCACGCAGCACGGCGAGGTCGGAGAAGGCATCTCGGCCCACTATGTCGGCGGTCACCTCGCTGCCGTTGCCGAAGGCGGCCACCACCGTATTCACTCCCTCCACCACATGCGCACTTGTCAGCAGAAAGCCGTCACCGGTTAGCACGCTGGCACTGCCAGCGCCATCCCCGAACCGAGACCGGACCCGGAGGCTCGCCACGCTTGGCAGGATCTGCTGCACCACGGTGATCACCGCCGCAGAGTAGGCGTCCAGCGCCTCACGGTCACGGTCATCAATCATGTTGTGGTAACGCGTACGGCGCGGAAGTGTTCCCTAATCTGCCGCTTACCTGCGCCACTGCACCGGTAAGCCGCAGTTAGGGCCGAATCTCAGCTGCAGCCGCTGGTCGATCCGCATCCTTCGCAGACGTAACAGCTGCCGCTGGGACGCATCTTGGTGCCGCAGGTCAGGCATAGAGGCGCGTCCACGCTGGTGCCGGTGATCTCTTCGAAGAGCTCTGATGTCGTGTGAGCGGTGAGAGGAGCAGGCTTCGCTCCGGTCGAGTCCATCTCGTCGGTCCGCACTTCATCGCCGGGATCGTTCTTGAGCGACTCCGCCTCGGTGAGCTCCTCCTCGGCCGGCAGATACGATCCGGTTTCGACTTGCCGCGCCCGCTCGGTGGCGGTGTAGATCCCGAGCTCGGCCCGCTCATCGAAGGATAGGTAGTCCAATGCCAGCCGCCGGAAGATGTAGTCCATGATCGACTGCGCCATCCGGATGTCTGGATCGTCGGTCAGGCCGGCGGGCTCGAACTTGAGGTTGGTGAACTTCTGGACGAAGGTTTCCAGCGGCACTCCGTACTGTAAAGCGATGGATACCGCGATGGCGAAGGCATCCATGACGCCCGCAAGAGTCGAACCCTGCTTGCCGAGCTTGACGAACACCTCGCCAAGGCCGTTGTCCGGGTAGGAACCAGCGGTCAGGTAGCCCTCGGCTCCACCCTCCGAGAACGAGATGGTACGACTCGGTCGCGATTTGGGAAGGCGCTTTCGAGTCGGCCGGTAGACCACCTTCTCCACAACCTCAGTCTCGGTGGCGGCTGACCTCTTGTCTGTCTTTCCGCTCTTGCCATCGCTCAGTGGTTGGCCGACCTTGCAGTTGTCGCGGTAGACGGCAAGCGCCTTGAGGCCAAGCTTCCAGCCCTGCAGGTAGACCTCAGCGATGTCCTCCACCGTCGCCGACTCGGGCAGGTTCACGGTCTTGGAGATTGCCCCGGACAGGAACGGCTGAGCCGCCGCCATCATCCGGACATGGCCCATTGGCTTGATCGCGCGCTGTCCCATCGCGGTGTCGAAGACCTCATAATGCTCGGGTCGCAATCCTGGTGCGTCGATGACATGCCCGTGTTCTGCGATGTACTCCACGACCGCCTCGCAGGTCTCTTCCGCGTAGCCCAGCTTTTTCAAAGCCCGCGGAATGGTCTGGTTGACGATCTGCATAGAGC
>JBKPBV010000130.1:0-7443 GCA_046727055.1 Actinomycetota bacterium
CTACCCGCAGGCGCCGTTTCCGTATCAGTGGCTCATCGATGAAAACGGCCGCCGTTCCCGCGACGAACCTGAGTTCGAGCTCATGGACACCGGTGTCTTTGATCATGGGCGTTACTGGGCGGTGGAGGTCGCGTACGCGAAAGCCTCGCCTACGGAAGTGCTTGCCAAGATCACGATCAAGAACCATGCCGCCGAAGCGGCGTCTCTTTCTGTGCTGCCCACTTTGTGGTTCCGCAACACCTGGCGGTTCACCGGTGGCGTGGTCCCAAGACTGTCCCTGGATGGCGGCGGCATCGCTGTTGATCATCCGCGGTTGTCCGGCTATCGATTGGATGCTGCCCCTACGGCAGATGGCAGCCGCTCGCACGCGTTGTTCTGTGATAACGAAACCAACTATCCCCGGCTGTTCGGCGCTACTGCCATCACCGATTACCCGAAAGATGGCATCAATGACCATGTGATCACTGGGGCGAACACGGTGAACCCGGACGAGCACGGCACCAAAGCGTGTTGGTGGTACGAGATCACGGTTCCCGCCGGGGGTACCGCGGAGGTACGCCTCAGACTCCATCGACCTGATCAACCGACATCGCCCAGAAACGACGCATGGCACGGCAGCTACTTCGAGACCGTCATGGCGGATCGGGAACGTGAAGCGGATGAGTTCTACGCTGCCCTGGCACCCGATGACCTGGGCGATGAAGAGATGCGGGTATTACGGCAATCGTGCGCGGGTTTGATCTGGAGCAAACAGATGTATCCCTATGGGGTGGCGCGCTGGCTGGACGGGGATCCGGGTCAACCACCTCCACCGCCGGGACATCGATTTGGCCGCAATTCGGGTTGGCGCCACCTTGATTCCTTCGACGTGTTGGCCATGCCGGATCCTTGGGAGTATCCCTGGTTTGCTGCCTGGGATCTCGCATTTCACGCCATTTCTTGGGCGCATCTGGATCCGGCGTTTGCGAAATATCAGTTACTGATCTTGTTGCGGGAATGGTTTCTGCATCCGAATGGCGCGCTTCCGGCGTACGAGTGGAGCTTCGACGACGTCAACCCTCCGGTCCATGCCTTGGCCGCGCTTCGGGTGTTCGTCATTGACGGAGGGACCGATCTCGACTTTCTCGAGCGCGTCTTTCAGAAACTTCTGCTCAACTTCACCTGGTGGCTCAACCGCCAAGATCCCGAGGGCAACAACCTCTTTGGCGGCGGTTTCTTGGGGCTGGACAACATCAGTCCGATCGACCGTTCCCACCTGCCCCCGGGCGTGAAACTTGATCAAGCAGACGGCACGGCGTGGATGGGCTATTACTCGGGCGCGATGCTCGCGCTAGCGGTCCTGCTTGCCGAGCGGGATTCTGTCTATGACGACATGGTTGTGAAGTTCTTGGAGCAGCTGGTCTTGGTAGTGGACGCGCTGGAAGCCTCCGGCTGCTATGACCCGAATGACGGGTTCTTCTATGACCTGCTCACCGATGCTTCCGGCACCCGGAATCCAGTGAAGGTGCAGACCCTTGTCGGCGTGATTCCGACCTTGCCTGCCATGAGTGTGCCAGCTCGGAACACCGAACGAGTCCAACGTTTGCGTAAGCGGTTTGCGCGCCGGTTGGAAGCGCAGAATCGGAAGGTTTTGGATTGGCGGTTCCGGGGCACCGGAAATAGCCGCCGAGCGCTGTTCTCCATCGTCTCTCCCGAGCAGCTCGAGCGAATCTTGGCGACGTTGTTCGATGAGAATGCGTTCTTGTCGCCGCACGGCTTACGTGCCCTATCGAAACGTTACTCAACGCCTTATCAGGTGCCCGGCATGCCAGGTGCAACCATCGAATATGAGCCCGCCGAGTCTCATACCGCGATGTATGGCGGCAATTCCAACTGGCGCGGACCGGTATGGTTCCCGATCAATTATCTGGTCATTCGTGCGCTGCTGCAGTACGACCAATTCTTTGGGCCTGAGTTCACAATGGAGTATCCGACCGGATCGGGCCAGCAGCTGGCGCTGCGTGACATCGCTGGCGATCTTGCCGATCGGCTGATCAGCATCTGGGTTCCCGGCCCGGATGGCCGGCGGCCGGTCTACGGGGGTGTTGAGCTCATGCAGACCGACCCGGCCTGGAAAGACAATCTCTTGTTCCACGAGTACTTCCATGGCGACAACGGCGCCGGCCTCGGGGCCACGCATCAGACCGGTTGGACGGCCCTGGTCGCAGATCTGTTGCTCGACCCACCGCGCCGGACGCGCCGGATGATCTTCTACGACGACGACACGGCGAGGACGCCCGAAGAGTCCCCAATCGCCGCCGGCCCAGCTGGCTAGCAGTAAGGGATTTGGAAGCCACAGTTCATGCCATCGAAACTTCCTTAGAACCCACAACCCGATCTCTACGAGATCAACACGTGGCCCTGGCTTGAAGCACTCAGCAGGACCGAAGGCAGGGCTATTGATCTTGCGACGGTTCCCGACCGCTGCTGGGATGAAACAGCCGATCTTAGATTCGCCGGCGTCTGGCTGATGGGAGTTTGGCAGCGCAGCCCCGCCCGCATCGGGATCGCGCTGACCAATGACGACCTGCGGGTCAGCTTCGACGCGGGTCTTCCCGATTGGAAACCCTACGATGTTGTGGGATCTCCCTACTGCGTCCGCGGTTATGTTGTCGATGATCATTCCGGTGGACGAAGCGCGCTCGCCGGGGCCAGGCAGGCGCTCGGGGCGCGTGGTATGGGCCTGATCTTGGACTTCGTCCCCAACCACGTGGCTCCTGATCTGTCAGTACGCCGCCGAGCTCGCCAAGATCATCGTGCATGGTGGCCTCGTGACGCAGACGCTGCTGCGCCGAGACGAGCACGCCTTCCATCCTCCACGCCTCGACAGTGATTTGTTCAGAGTGGTCACTCCGACCGTCGAACACCGCACGTCACAGACGTGGGGTGGCCTACCCGCGCGCTCAACGCTGCCGCGATCGTCGCACCGATGAGCGCCCGCGGGCCGCGCTCGTATACGAGTCAGCGTCGTCTGGGCATGCTGGGCCACGCTCCAGCTCGCTCGCCTCACCCAGGCCGCCGACCGCGGCCGACGAGGATCGACTGGGGCCGCGCCGATCATCCTGCGGGCGGCATGGTCGGCGGTACGTTCAGGTAATGGACGTGATTGTCGACGATGCGCTCGCGGCGCAGCGGAACCGGCCGCCGGAGCCGGTCTGCGTGATCCTCACCGCGGCGGTGCGGCAGCGGGTGGTGGAGGCCGCCGATTGGATCCATGCCGATGGTTCTGTGGTCGAACAGGTGCAGCAGACGCAACATGACTCAGGTCCGGGACCGAACGGCGGGACATCTCCCAGCTGCGCAGCCGGCTGTTCTCGCTCCAGCATTTGTGGATCATGCAGCCGCGAGTGCTCGCGCCCGACGAGGTCCTCGCCGAGGCACTCGGCCCGGCGGCGCGGCGGAAGCTGCGCGGGTTCGGGCGGTCTTCGAGGAGAGCGGATCCACGGCCACCCAGCTCTACGCGATGCTGGGCGACACGCTGTCCCGGCGTTCGGCGACGATCAGTGAACGGCTGACCCTCGTAACAGTGATCTTCCTCCCGCTCACTTTCATCACCGGGCTCTTCGGGATGAACTTCGGCTGGATGGTCGACCACATCGGTACGGCGACCGCGTTCGTCGTGCTCGGGATCGTGATTCCGGTCGTCCTCCTCGTGATCATTTTGGTCACGGCCCGCTGGCTCGCCGCGGACTGAGGTCGCTGACTGACCTGCGATGATCGGTAGCCGCGGTCGGGCAGGTCCGCTGAGCATTCGCGGCTGTGGCTGGTGACCGCCACGGGAGTTGCGGGGCGGGAGGCGGTCGGGTCCGAAGATCCCGATCAGCGAAAACCCCGCCAGTTGCGGAAGGTCCACAACCTTAGAGTCCAAGGTCCCTATTGTTTGCCACGTGGCGTACCTGCTGTTTCTCTGCGGGTTGTTTTGGAGCGCTTTGGCCAAGTGACATCGTCTGGCATCTGGCCTTGTGAGACCGCGCATGGACACCAATCGTTCTCGATCATCTAGCAATCGCTGAACCCGAAACTGTGGGGGAAAGTGTGGGGCGTGAGTGAATCCGATCGTTTACGCCCGACGACAGTCCTGGACGTGGGAGCGTTGTGAGCGTCCGCCGACGTGATGGCGTGTGGCGCAAACCGGACCGATTGACTAGCAGGCTGAATGACAGCCGCACAGCTGTTGACCTGCCCATCTCGAGCGCACTTTCTACCTTCGGACGGGTCAGGTGTCGCGTAAGTCTGCTTGTCAGTGGAGCTGTGGCCGCAACGCTGGCGTTGGTTGCGGTGATCTTCGTCCTCCTGACCGGTCGGATTGCCCCCGATCAGTGGAGCTGTGGCCGCAGCGCTGGCGTTGGTTGCGGTGATCTTCGTCCTCCTGACCGGTCGGATTGCCCCCCGATGGCGGTTGCTGGCTACCGCGGGTCAAAGGCTGAACGTGGCCACTATCGCGGCGTGGTCCGTCGGCGCCGATGTCGGTGTTGGGTCATCGGTCATCGACGGCAGAGGCGCCGCGACGATTTTCAACTGCTGGGAGATTGTCGGGGTTACGAGCCGGTGGGAGGCGAATATGTGCTCGATGAGTTCGCCCCGGCCCCGGTAGATGCGGCTGTAGTTGGGACCTTCGGACGGCAGCAGCCGGTAGAGGTTCCACATTCGGTAGCCGTCGCCGCAGTCGCCGGTGCGGAAGCACGATCCGGGTCGAAAGTCGATCTCGGAGCCGCCCGGGCCTTGAATGACTGTGTTGTCGCAGCCGGGGGTTCGTCGTTCAGGTCGCCGCAGAAGATCACCGGGTTGGCCTGTGCCCACGCCGTCGCCGGGCTGGTCGCGGGCCGCGGCAAGGACCGTGTCGAGGGCAGCTCGGCAGGTCCGGCACCACTCCCAGAGGGAATGTGGTGGCAGCGCTCGACCCTGATCTGCACGATCACGACCAGCTCCCGCCAGGCAGCCTCGGTGGCAAGCAGGTAGCCCTTGACGTTGATGCCCATCAGGTCGTCGAAGGTGGCCGACAGCTCCGCGCCCGACAGTCGGGTGAGCTGGCGCTGGAAGTCCCAGATGCCGGGCGATTGTTACGAGGACGTCGAGTTTGCCGAACCGGTCGACCGCCGCATCGACTGCGGCATGCAGCGCCTCGGTGTCGTGGACGGCGGTCACGGCGAGCCAGCGGTCGCGGTCCGGCTGCGCCTCGACGGTCTGGGCGAGCTGGGCAGGGGTCATGGCCAACGATGACCACGGTTGCGCCCTCAGCAACGTACCGCTCAGCGACCGCACGCCCGAGGCCGGAGCCGCCCCGGTGATCAGGGCGACGTGGCACTCGAACCAGCCGCTGATGACAAGAACTCGGTGACGAGATGGCACTCGAGCCAGCCGCTGATGACAAGAACTCGGTGACGAGACGCTCGAACTCGACCCCGGGTTCCTTCTTCCCAAGCGCACCTTCCGCCTTGCGCTGACTGAGCCGGGACGCTTCAGCGCGAAGCTCTCGGCGAGCGCCAACCGCGGACCGAAGGCCGGCCCTCGGCTCCGCGTACTCCTCGAGCAAGGCTTTCGCCACCTGGTACTCCCGCCAGGTGGCCGCGCGGTTCGGGGCGAAGGGCGCCCGCATCCTCTCCGTCTCACTGGGTAGCTTCGACATTGCGATGGGTCGGCCCGAGAAGAAGAGCGGCTCCGAACGGCTGGTCGCGTAGGCCGCGCTCAAGCGCTTCGGCACGCCGGAGGAGATCGCCGAGCTGCTCGCGTTCTGCGCCGCAGCAAACCCGGCTGCCTCACGGCGTCGACATCCTTGCGACGGCGGCACCCAGGCCGGACTCACGCTGAAGGGCATGCTTGCGCTGCTCAACCTCGTGGTCGCCGAGGTGGGCATCCGGCGCCGGACTGTCCGGACGCCGCTTCGCGTTCCCTGGCGGCCCGATGAAGGCGATCGTCCAGGATCGGTACGGCTCCCCGACGTCTTGCAGCTGCGCGAGGTCGACGACCCGTCGCCCGGGCAGAGCGAGGTAAGGGTGCGGATCGCGGCAGCCTCGGTCAATGCCGCCGACTGGCACGTTATGCGCGGCGACCCGAAGCTGGCCCGTCTGGCCGATCGCCGCACCTTCGGACGCATCGCGCCGAGGCAACCGATCCGCGGTCGCGACTTCGCCGGTCGAGTCGACGCGGTCGGCGCCTCCGTGACCCGCTGGACGCCCGGTGACGAGGCATACGGCGAGGCCGACGGCACCTTCGCCGAGCTGGTCTGTGTCGAGGAGTCCCTCGTCGCGGCCAAGCCGGCCACGCTCACCTTCGCCGAAGCGGCAACCGTGCCGCTGGCCGGCGTCACGGCGCTGATGGGCGTACGCGATCTCGGCCAGGTCGGGCCCGGTGAACGGCTGCTCGTCAACGGCGCCTCGGGAGGGGTCGGGACGTTCGCCGTCCAGATCGCCAAGGCCGCCGGGGCCGAGGTCACCGGGGTCTGCCGGACCCGCAACCTCGAGCTGGTCCGCTCCCTGGGCCCCGACCACGTGGTCGACTACACGCGCGAGGACTTCGCGCGCGAGGCCCGGCGGTACGACGTTGTGCTCGACCTGGTGGCCAACCGCTCGCTAAGTGATCTCCGGAGAGCGCTCGCGCCTGCGGGAACGCCGGTGCTGTCCGGCGGTGGGACATTCGAGGGCGGCAGTCTCGTCGGGCCGATGGGGCTGACGATCAAGGGCGCACTCGTGTCGCGCTTCGTCCGGCAGCGGATCGTCCAGCTCATCGCCGCCCCGAGCGGTCCGCACCTGGCGGCCCTTGCTGAGCTGATCGACGCCGGCTCGGTACGCCCGGCCGTCGAGCGGACCTACCCTCTCACGGACGCAGCGGCGGCGATCCGCTACGTCGAGTCCGAGCACGCCCGGGCCAAGGTCATCGTCACGGTGCCCTAGACAGACCAACCGGGATCGTTCGGGGCTACTCGTAGACCGGCCGCAAGTAATCCGATTGGCGATCCGTTCCGGAGTCGATCATCCAGGCCAGCTGTTCCAGCCGCTCCAGGATCTATCCGCCGTGAAGGCCACGAGTCGGCCCATCTCGTTGAGCACCTTCGGTCAGCGCGCCCGCACGACGGAGGAGGTTCAACTCGCGTCATGAGTTATGTCATGGCTGGATACACCGAGCTCAGGTTGCAGCCAACATGGCGCTGACTAGGTCTTTTGTAGACCCGTGGGACTCGAACCGACAACCTACGGATTACAAATCTGCCTTTTGGCAATGCAAATCAAGACCCGTCATCACCTCGCGTAGTTCCCATATATTTAAGGGAAAACGTCGACCCCATGGAGCCTTGGCTTGATCAACTTCTGACAGCGTTTTGCGGCGTTTCTTGTGCCTAAGTTGTGCCTAATCGCTGTAGCATCTCAGGGTGGGTAGACCAGGTCTTGTACTCGGCACCGCAGGAAC
>JBKPBV010000131.1:0-5387 GCA_046727055.1 Actinomycetota bacterium
AGGATTCACCATCGGCTGTGGGCCAGTATCTGAAAGACGTTCTGAGCTTGAGTGCGAGTGAGCCACGTTGCCGCCTAGTCTTAGTCCCCGTGAGTCAGCTTCCTGGGGCGAGTCGGGACGGCGTCCGGCCGCACCGCGCGACGGCTCGCCAGGCATCCAGGAGCGAACTGAGCACACAATCTAACTCACATCACCCCGGGCATCTCCGGTCAGACCCATCCGCGAGTATCGGCCGAGCGCGGCAGCGGCGCCGCAGTGCTATCGGACTGCTCGCTGGGATCGTTGGCTTAGGCCTTGTCGGGCTGTGCTTACGCACTGTCCCGACGGTGCTGACCAACACCAGCCTCATCGCTGAGGTCGCCGAACCGCTAGTCGGCATCCCGATCAATTCACCGATGACCACGACCCCAACGGTTGAGCCGTCGATGAGTATCAAGCCCACCACCGAAGTCAAGCCGAGCATGCGTCCGGCTAAGTTGCAGGCCAAGCGCAGGCCTAAGGGGATTGGTGAGGTGATGGTTCCGGAAAGCGGACCAGGGACGTACCAGGGCGCGCACAAGGCCCTGAGATCGAAGTCCTCGTCCGGTGCCTTGATTCGTTACGACGTTCGAGTTGAAGACGGGTTGTCCATCGATGCTGACGAGGCCGCCGAACTTATCCAAGGTGTGTTGGACGACAAACGCAGCTGGCGTGGCACCGGCCGCTGGCGGTTCGAGCTCACGCCCGTCGGCGGAGCTGGCACTTTGCACGCCTACATCGTGACGCCGGAGACGACCGACCGGCTGTGCGCGCCGTACCTGACGCGTGGGGAAGTGTCATGCCAGAACGGCAACCGAGTCGTACTCAACGCCAAACGTTGGCAGCTTGGCGTCGATGCGTACGGAGCCGATCTGACCAACTACCGGCGATATCTGGTCAACCACGAATTCGGACATGCATTGGGCAAGCGCCACGTGAACTGCCCGGGTGCCGGGAAGCTGGCGCCGGTGATGATGCAGCAAACCAAAGGCCTCGGGGCTTGCCGAAAGAACTCATGGCCGTTAGCCAGCGAGAACTGAATCTTCGGCTAGCGCCGCTGCCGACCGAGGTGGCGCGTCAGATGCTGGCCGGGAAACCGCGCCCTGATGTTGTGCGCCACTGGCATCCGGAGTATCCGTTGCCGGACAGCGTCGATGCAATCGCATTGGTGTTCGCGGCGCATCGGGCGACGCTGAGTGTGATCAACGAGCAGCCACCTGCGTGGTGGATCCATCAGATCCTTGTCGACGGGGTGGTGGTCGGTGATATTGGATTTCACGGCCCACCCGGGCCCGATCGGGCCGTGGAGATCGGCTACAGCGTGGTACCGGCCTGGCGCGGAAGAGGCGTCGCGAGTCGGGCTTGCGGCTTGATCTTGCGGCAAGCGTGGGAGGACGGTGCTGAAGTTGTCGTTGCCGAGACAGATCGTGGAAATGTCGCCTCGCAGGCGGTGCTGCTTGGTAATGGGTTCCACCGGCGATCCGACGGCGTCTATATGATCAAGCGCCCGGAGTCACGATGAATGGCCTGACGCGCTACATCCGGCTGGAGCAGCCGGTCATGATGTGGCCGAACTTCGCTCAGCTGCGGCGCGGTGCGGGTGATCCGACTCATCGCCAAGTCGGCGACATGTACCTGCGAGCGACGCGTACGCCCGCTGGGCCCGCCTTGATCAAGATCATCGCGAATGGCGCCGAGGTGGCTGGGCGAGCCTGGGGCGACGGCGCCGAGTGGAGCCTTGATCAACTGCCGCGACTGTTCGGCGCGGCCGATGATCCCGCCGGCTTCCGGCCTCGGCATGAGCATGGTCCACTGGTCGAGGCATGGCAGCGTTATGACCACTATCGGGTCGGTCGGACCGAAGCTGTCTTCGAGGCGCTGTCGGCGGCGTGCATCGAGCAAGTGGTCACCGGAAAGGAAGCGTTTCGCGCTTGGCGGTTGCTGGTTCGCGAGTTTGGTGAGCCCGCGCCTGGGCCGGCACGGGAGCCCGGCTCGGCGGCGTACGGCATGTATCTGCCGCCGACGCCTGAGACATGGGCCCGAGTCCCGAGCTGGCGGTTTCTGGCTGCGGGAGTCGAACAGCGGCGCAGCAGCACCCTGGTTCGTACGGCTAGCCGGGCCGCGTCTTTGGAGCGAACCTTGACTTGGTCGTACCAGCTGGCGGATCAGGCGCTGCGCAGTTTCCCCGGCGTCGGACCGTGGACCTCAGCGGAGGTACGCCAGCGAGCCCACGGCGATCCCGACGCGTGGAGCATCGGCGACTATCACGTCGGCAAAGACATCACCTATGCCCTGACGGGCGAGCAGCTCGACGATGACGCCTGCCTGGAAATTCTCGAGCCGTACCGCGGGCACCGCTTTCGGGTGCAAATGCTGCTGTCCATGGTTAGCCGACGCCGGCCGCGCCGGGCGCCTCGGATAACGCTGCCGACGCACACGCCGTACGCGACGCGCGGCAGGTCGTAGGGGCCGTCAGTCTCGCCACGCCTGGGTGGCCTCGTTGAGGTATTCGATCTCTTCCCGGGTCAACGTAAAGGACAAAGCGCCGGCATTATGCGTGGCCTGTTCGGCATTCTTCGCGCCCGGAATCGGCACAACGTTTTCCTGCTCGAGGAGCCATCGCAGTGCGACCTGGCCGGGCGTCTTTCCGTAACGATCACCGATCAACCGCAGCAGTGTCACCACCGGCCGCAGTGCGTGGAACTTCGGCCCGCGGAACGGTTCCCGGAAGCGGCGGATGCCAACGGGCCGGGCGCCATCCAGATACCTTCCGGCAAGCGCGCCGCTTGCCAAGGGTTGGTAGGCGATCAAGGTGATGCCCAGTTCCCGGCAGGTGTCCAGCACTCCATCGGTCTCGGGTTGGCGGTGCAGCAGCGAATACTGCACTTGATTCGAGGCCAGCGGAATGCCGCGCCGGGCCAAGGTCTCGTACGCCGTCCGCATCTGAGCTGCGGAGTAGTTGCTGACGCCGATCGCTTTGATCTTGCCCGCCTCGACCCCATCCGCCATCAGCCCCATGAGCGTCGGGATGTCGACACGACGCGTCGGATAATGATGTTGGTAAAGGTCAATCGAGCTGCGCCGCAGATTCGCCAGGCTGGCCTCGAGTGCCGCGGGCAGGTCTTGCGCGCGTCCCAGTGGGCTGGGTGGGAACTTCGTGGCAATCACAACGTCCTTGCCCTGAGCAAGCTCTCCCAGCCGGCGCTCGGAGCCGCCGGCGCTATACATAGCCGCAGTATCAAAGAAGTTGATCTCCGCAGCCAGGCTCGCGTCAAAGGCCGCCTGCTCATCAGCTGTGTTCGTCCCGCCGTACGCACTCTTCGCCGGCATGAATCGCTGGGCACGGCTCGCCTCGCCCCAGATCATGACGCCCAACCCGAGTCGCGGGACACGCACCTCACTGCGGCCCAACGTTAATGTTTCCGCCATTTTGACGCTCCCCACATGCTCTCGGTGTACCCCGACCCGTTGGCCAAGCCGGCGATCCTAGAGTGCCGCACGGCGCTTGCCGTCGATCATGCAGGATGGGTCTATGGGCATCACCCGCTTGAACCACGCAGTGCTGTTTGTGCGCGACGTTGAGCGCAGCGTGGCCTTCTACCGCGACGTACTGGGTTTCAAACCAATCGACATGACGCCCGAAGGATTCGCCGGTGCGGCGTTCCTGCAGGCGCCCGGCTCCACCAACGATCACGACCTGGGTTTGTTCGAGATCGGAGACAGTGCAGGGCCCTCCGGCGCGGGCCGTACGACGGTCGGGCTTTACCACCTGGCTTGGGAGATCGACACGCTGGCTGAGATGAAGCAGCTGGCGGCGTCCCTCGCCCGGAACAGCGCTCTCGCCGGTTCATCGGACCACGGCACGACGAAGAGCCTCTACGGCAAAGACCCTGACGGACTCGAGTTCGAGATCGCCTGGATCGTGCCGGCCGATCGGCTGGATGATGCGGCCTTGGATGCCCGCAAGCGGATCAGCCGGCTCGACCTCGACCGAGAGATCACGCGCTATGGTGCCGACACCCGCGGTGGGATCGGTATCTCCGTCCCTACGGCCTGACTCTTTCCCCATGTGACTCACAAAACATCCGGGTCGCTCAGTGCGCCGGATCTGAGGCGAAATTTTACCCCGAGCTGCGGGGCCCAGACGTCGGTGTTCGTCGTCAGGTACAGCCATGCGTACCCCCTGAACGGGCCCCACCGCTCTTCGGCGAACCGCGCGAGAGTCGCATCCGGCACCGGCTTCCCGTCGAAGTAGAAGGTACGCAGGACCTCCCTGAGGAAGACGTCGATGAACATTGCATCCTGGCGTCGGGCGCCGATGATCAGGCCGAGGTCGGCGGTGTAACGTCCCACCCCCGGGAGTTTCATCACCACATCTCGCGCTTCGTTTCTGGGCATCCCTCGAAAGGACTCGACGTCGACTCCGCGCACGACGCAGCTCGCTCGCCATCTTCTGTCGTAGTCAAGCGCCGACCTCTTCCCTTTACCGGCCTTGCGCGACCATTCTTGTCCGCGACCCCCGGCGGCGGAGGTGAAATGAGTCCTCGCTAAACGCCCTGGTCGAGCTGGCGGCGCGCTGTAGTTTGATTGGATGGTCGAGCGCGGCCGGCAGTGGCATCCATCGCTTTATGCAGGCAGTGCCAGGTATTACGCGGTGGGCCGCGTCGACTACCCGGTCGCACTCGCAGACGCTCTAGCGACAGAGCTGCGACTCGACGGTTCTCGCCGACTCCTGGATGTGGGTTGCGGCCCGGGGAAATTCACCCTGTTGATGGCGCCGTTTTTTGAGCAGGCGACAGGTGTTGACGCCGACCGGGACATGCTGGCTGAAGCCGAGCGGCGGGCGAGACACGCCGGGGTCGGCAACGTGCAATGGCTGCACCTACGAGCCGAGGAGTTGCAGGCGGACCTGGGCCAGTATCGGGTCGTGAGCTTCGCCCAGTCTTTCCATTGGATGGATCAGCTTCATGTGGCCCGGAAGGCGCTTGGCATGTTGGAGGAGGGCGGGGCCTGTGTGCACGTACATGCCAACACTCACGATGGCGTAGACACCGATGCCGTATTGTCCTACCCCGAGCCGCCGCGCTCGGCGATCAACGAACTGGTAGAGCGATATCTCGGGCCCATCCTGCGTAACCGAAAGGGCCTGCTAGAGGCCGACAGAGCCAACCGCGAGAAAGAGGTCTGGCGGGCAGCCGGCTTCTCCGGCCCTCAACGGATCGGGGTGGCGACATCGTGGAGCGCACCAGCGACCAGATTGTGGCAGCCATCTTCTCGCTCTCCAGCTCAACTCCGCACTTGTTCGGAGAAGGCCGCGAAGCGTTCGAAGTTGATCTTCGGCGCCTGCTGTACGACGTGAACCCAACGGG
>JBKPBV010000132.1:0-23376 GCA_046727055.1 Actinomycetota bacterium
CTCGGGTAGAGAACGGGTCGGCCCTCACCGCTCCACAGTTCCGGGAGGCGTTGCTCGAACGCAACCGACGCGCGCAGCAGACCTTCGATAAGCCCGGCTGTATATGCGGTCAGCCCTGCGCGGACCAGACCGGCAATCACAATCGCGGTGTCGTGTGGCCACACGGAGCCGCAGTGATAGCTCAGCGGGTCATAACTGACGTTGGTCGCTGCCATGGTGCGCAGTCCGAGCCCAGAGTCCAGAGCCGGGCTCGCCACATGCCGGGCGATCAGCAGTTCCTCCTCGGCGTTCAGCATGCCCGTACCAAGCAGGTGGCCGATGTTGCTGGTGAGTGAATCGACTTGTTCTTTGGCGCCGTCCAAGGCAAGTGCGGGATAGCGATCCTCACCCTGCCTGCACCAGAACTTCGCGCGAAACCGGATGGCCAGCTCGGCAGCCCACGACATGTAGCGGTCTGCGCCCGGCCGACCGAACGCATCGAGCAAGCTGGCGCCCGCCATCGCTGCCTCGTACGCGTAACCCTGGGCCTCGCACACAGCGATGGGACCGGTGGCGATTCGGCCGTCGTGGAAACGGATCGAGTCGGAGGAGTCTTTCCAACACTGGTTGGCCAGGCCGTGCCCGCCAGCGTCGATGTACTCGAGAAAACCGTCCCCATCGGCATCGCCATAATCCGTAAGCCATCGCAACGCACGCTCTAGTGCGGGCAGCAGTTCCAACACCTCACGGCTTGGTAGGCCCGCCTGCCACGCATCGTGCAGCATGCAGATCCACAACAGCGTCGCGTCGATGGTGCCGTAATAGATCGGGGGCAACTGTGTTCTACCCAAGCGCTGTGTGCTGTCCCGCACCTCATGCAAGATCTTGCCTGGCTCCTCGGCGGCCTCGATGTCGGTTCGCGTTCCCTGGCGATGGGCCAGGGTGCGCAGTGTGGCCCGCGCTGGTCCGAGATCCAGCGGCAACAACATCCGTGCCGCCCAGATGCTGTCCCGCCCGAAGAGTGTGAGGTACCACGGCACCCCGGCGGCGAAGAAGCGGTCTCCGGGTACGTCGCGTGTTGCCATCCATAAGCCGTTCAAGTCTTCGAGTGACCTGATGAGCCAAGGCCATAGGCGATCATCGACAGTGCTGGGAGGACTGGTCAGATCCGTGATCTTGAAGGGCTGTTCGGTCGACTCGAGCGCCGGCGAGTGGACAGCCTGCTCATTGCATGCGTCTCGTATACTGAGTTGCCAGGGCAGGCGGACCTCACCGTCGGCCGGCACGATGGCCTGCCAGTGCAGGGTCAGCCGGCAATGATCGTCAGACAGCAGCAGGTTTGCACCTTCAGCCACCAGCAACAGTGCCATGTTTTCGTGTACCCAGCCGATGCGCTCGCCGGACGGTTCCGGAAAAGCCCGCGGTGGCGTCGGCTCGCCGGCCCTGATCGACTCCAGCGCCGCGAAATCACAGGCCAGCTCGACCCTGACATCTACGGCAGTCGCGACGAGGCGTTGTGAGCTGATCATGAGTCTCTCGGCCAACTGCCCAGGCTCAACGAGACGGAACCAATCAAG
This sequence comes from Actinomycetota bacterium, assembly GCA_046727055.1. Classification (GTDB taxonomy): domain Bacteria; phylum Actinomycetota; class Actinomycetes; order Propionibacteriales; family Propionibacteriaceae; genus Microlunatus. Next base: position 1,557 of record JBKPBV010000132.1, read on the forward strand.
CCGCAGTCGCGGATAGTCGGTGACGCGGCCACCCCTACCCAGGAGGAAGGTGAACCGCGCTTGACTGCCGTCCAGGAAGGTCCCGAGGTGCTCGCCTCGCTGGCCATCGATCGTGACGGCGAGCCAACTCAGCACGCGCACGTCGGCGTGAATCAAGCCCTGCGCCGTCTGCCGATCGGGCGAATTGGCTATCTGGCCGTTGCGTTGTGAGAGCAGTTGCGTGGGCGCAGCGACGACAGCGATGAGGTCGTGCAGATGGGGCTGATGCGGCTGCGGCATGGTCTGCGGCTCCTGATCTGCTGGCTTGTCACTGCGAAATTAGCGCGGTCAGATCTTCGCGGGGTCTGGTCAACGACCTGCCGCAACGCGCCCGTCGCGCCGTCGAAGTTTTGCGGGTACGTCCGCATACACTCCCTTGACGAACTGTCGGGAGCGGGGTGTAAGTTAGTTCTCGTTCGAACAGGCGTTCTAAAAGAGTTGGCCCACATTGGGCCATCCCACTGAGCGTTTGGCGGACATCACTGCGCGTTCGCGGCGCGCAGCTCGGGCTTTGCCTCGATGCGGCCCTACCTCGATGCGGATGGATCTCGACCCCTGTCTGCATCGAGGTCGCCACTTCGGGTTTCGAATACCGTCCATCGACCAAGAGGACCAAATTTAATGGCCAGCAACGATGACCTGCGGCGCGCTCGTAGCTCCCTTGCCGAAGCCGAGCTGGCGCAACGGCCGAGCGATCGCTACCTGGCTGCTCACCTCGCTGCGTTGCGCGTGGTCGCGATCGTGCTCAGGCACCGGGCGCCTCGTGGCATGAGCCGGCCAGATGGCCGGCCGCGCAATGCCTGGCGGATGCTTGCGGAGGTGGCGCCGGAACTTGCCGAGTGGGCGGCCTTCTTCGCAGCCACTGAGGCCAAGCGAGATGCCATCCGCGCCGGTGCCACCTCGATCGTCAGTGTCCGCGAAGCGGACGACCTGGTCAGAGACGCGAGAGCATTCTTGCGTTTGGTCGAGCGGGCAGTCGGATTCAGCGCAGCGCGGGAGCGCGCAGTCGACGTGGCGTCGCGCTAGCTGCGACAGGGCTGCTGTAGTATCGAACAAATGTTCGATAGGAGGTAGCCGCGAGATGTCACCCCGGATCGTGATGCACGTTGACATGGATGCGTTCTATGCCTCCGTCGAGTTGCGCCGACGACCGGAACTGCGGGGGAAGGCGGTCATCGTCGGCGGCTCGCCACGCGGTGTGGTGCTTTCGGCGACCTACGAGGCAAGGGCTCGGGGCGTCCGGTCAGGTATGCCGTCGAGTGAGGCGAGGCGGCTGGCACCCCAAGCCAGTTTCCTGGCACCTGATTTCGATAGCTATACCGCGGTATCCAAGGCGATCATCGCAGTCTTTCGTTCAGTGAGCTCGGTGGTCGAGTCCGCCTCGATCGACGAGGCATTCCTGGACCTGACTGGCTCGGTGAGGATGTTCGGCAGTCCAGTGCAGATCGGCGAGTACGTTCGCGCTGTCGTTTCCGACGAACAACAGATCACCTGCTCGGTGGGAATAGGTCCCACCAAGTTCATCGCCAAGGTGGCCTCACGCGCAGCAAAACCCGACGGACTCCTCGAAGTCCCGCCGGGTCACGTTGTGGCGTTCCTGCATCCACTTCCGGTGGAGGCGATGTGGGGAGTGGGACTTGCGACCGCACAGAAGCTGCACCGTCTTGGCATCTTCACTGTCGGTGAGCTGGCTCAGACCCCGCGGGCCACGTTGCGTCCGGCCTTCGGACCGCACGCCAGTGGCATGCTCAGCGAGCTCGCATGGGGCAGGGACCGTCGCCGGGTCACCCCGCAAGAGCCGGAGCATAGCGTCGGCTCGCAAGAGACCTTCGGCCGGGACACCGACGACCCCGATAGCATCCGCCGCGAGCTGCTTCGGATGGCGGACCGCACCGCTCGCCGGATGCGCAAGCAGCGCATGCTGGGCCGCACGATCACGATTTCGGTACGGTTCGCTGATTTCACCGAGCTCACCCGATCGACAACGATGTCGGCACCTACCGACGTCACTGACGAGATCTACGCCCAGGCGCTCCAGCTGTACCAGCGGCTGGCCCTCGGGAGGGCCCGGATCCGGCGCGTCGGCGTACGTGTCGAGCATCTCGTTGACCGGCATCGGGCATACCGGCAACCGCAACTGACTGACCCGGAACGAGGCTGGCGGGAAGCCGATCTTGCAATCGATGCGGTTGTCGGAAAATTTGGGTCGGCGGCGGTTCAGAGGGCGGTGCTGACGCGCCGGTTCTAGCGAGCTGAGAGGCTGGCAATTGGCGGTTTGGGTGTTTCCCATACCCACCGCCGCAACCTAGACTTGGAGCCACATCGGCCAGCCAAGGACGAGGCCCAAATGCTGTCGACAAACGGTGCACAGGTCAGACGTCAGTGGGTATTCGATATCCCAGAAGGATCGGATCCTGTCAGGACTTGTGAGGGGCGTATCATGACGGCACGCGTACGACGAGACCTTTGGGAGGTGGCCAGTGGCCCTCTCAGATGAGGAGCAGCGGCTTCTCGAGCAGATGGAGGCCGCGCTTGCGGCTGAGGACCCAAAGCTGGTCAACGCACTCCGTGGGACTAGCGCCAGGCGAGTCCATCGGCGTCGTGCGGCGCTTGCCGGGGTAGGTTTTTTTGTCGGCCTCGGCCTCCTCATCGCAGGTATCTCGATCAACCCATTCCTGAGTGTCCTTGGCTTCGTGATCATGGTCGCGGCAGCGGTGACCGCTATTTACTCTTGGCAACACGTCGGCGGCAACGCCGATGCCGGTCCACGCGACCGGGCGAAAACCTCCCAGGGCTCACGTGCTCACGACGGGCAAGGTTTCATGGACAAGATGGAGGAGCGCTGGCGTCGTCGCCGCGACGAAGGGTTATGAGTCGTCGCCTGCGCGACGGGGCTTGTGACAGACTGACCCGCTAGGGCTCCTTAGGCGTACGACTAAACAACGAACGTGGTAGCAGCATCGCTATAGTCTTGCGCCGCCAATCGGTCGGAGCAGCCACACCACGTCGGATCTCAGATGTCATCGTGGGTAGCTCATCCACAGCACCGCCATCGTCAAAAGTGCGCGCATAGCGTGATCGCTCGACCAGGGTGGCGACCCGACTCATTGACTCGGATTCCTCCTCATCGAGCCGCTCCGCGACCTCTTGGCCAATGGCGCGCGGCGAGCCCTCCGGCCAGGATCCGCCATAGTCCACGACGGTGTCCCTGATCTCGGCCCAAGCAGACTCCACCTGTTCGTCAGCCGGCCCGGTCCCGTTGAGCCGGCTAGTGCGCCGGCGCACTCGGATCGTCGCCGGGGCCGCCAAGATCAGCAGCAGCACCATGGCAATGCCGATCCAAAGCAGCGTCCGCCCCAACGCGGCGCCGGTTGTTTGGCCGGGGATGTTTGGTTGCACGCTTGGCGCGACCGATGGCTCGGCCCCCGGTGAAGACTCGCTGTCCGTCGCCTCCGAGGACGGGTTCGCCGAGGGATCACCGTCGGACGGTGTGTTCTGTACCGTCCACGGCGGCGCCGTTCCAGTCACGCTGGCCGGCGTCGGTTCGAACCGCACCCAGCCGTAGTTGGCGAAATACAGCTCTGGCCAGGCATGCATGTCGCGGATCGAGACCTTCCAGACCGGTCCGTCCTGTTCTCCCGGCAGGAAGCCGACCGACACCCGGGATGGAATGCCGACCACCCGCGCCATCATCGCCATGGACGAGGCGAACTGCTCGCAATAACCCCTGTGATCTCGAAGCAGGAAGTTCTGCATCGCCTCATAACCGCTCCCGGGGAGCGGCTCAGTGCTGTAGGTGAACTGGCTGCCGCGGAAGTAGGACTGGATAGCGGCCGCCTTTTCTGCTGCCGTATCGGCGTCCGCAGTAATCCGATTGGTGAGCTGGACCAGGGAATCCGGAAGGTCGGACGGAATGCTAGCCGTCACTGCAGCGTCGGCGGGTGTGCCGGCGACAGCCTTGTTGAGGTCTTCGATGTCAGGCTCGATGTCTACGCTCTCGACGGTGTAGCTCAGCCGGCGCAGCTCTTGAGCGCGGTTGTCGGCATTCACCACGGTCAGGGAATTGGCGTCGTATCGCCAATCTCCCGGCGCGTCATAGCTTCGCGGCGCGTACGGCAGCGGTAGGTATTGGGAGCCGAAGTCCAACACATTGATCGTGGTGCTTCGCCTCTCAGAGGGTTCACTGCTCACACCTGGGATCGTTGGCAGGCTCTGTCCGCTGTTCAGCCGTATCTGGACATTGCTCCAACCGTTCGCGCTTAGCTGGGGCAGCGATGCCAAGCGCAGGTATACCCCGTCCGGAGCTGTGGTCTGGTACTCGATGACGTCGCGATCTTCTGGCTGGTTGAGATTGCGACGCAGATCCAGGGTCGGGTCGGTCAGCTGCAGCGGGCCGCTGCCCCCGGGCCCGTAACCGAAACCGATGCCCGGCAAAGCCAACGTCGGCAAGGCAAAACCGAGGATGATCGTCGCGATGATGGCTGGAATCGCGAGATAGCCGGCGGCACGCCAGATCACCGGCGTTGCCGTGCCAAAGCCCTCCGCCGAGTCCCGGGAGAGCCCACGCGTCCAACGCGCCGTCGTGTTGAGGCCTTCGGCGATCAAGATCGCGAGATACCCAACGGCGATGCAGCAGAAGCTGATCACCCCGGTGTCGGCGCCCAAGCCAAGCGCGGGCACCAGGAACAGGGTGGCCGGCGGCGCAATGGCCCACGCCGGGCGCCCAACACCGGAGACCAATAGATCGGTCATGATCAGGATCATCCCGATCACGGTTACGAAGATCAGCGTCACGCCGTCGTTGGGATCCATGGGCGATGCCTGGGTGCGCATGTGCTCGATACCGGCCGCCCAGAGTGCGGGATAGTGCTCAAACCACGGAGTGCCTAGCGCACTCAGCGGAGAGCTCAGAGTCAGGCTCAGGCCTAAGGAGTAGATCAGCAAGATCACGATCTGGGCGGTGAGCACGGCACTAATGGCCAACCCGGCGCGTCGCAGTCCCAGGCTGGCGGCGCCAATCGCGATGATCAAGACCCAGCTGAGGCCGAGAAAGCTGGATTCCTGAGTCAGCGGCGTCACGGTGAAGCATGCCAGCATCACCGAAATGATCACGGCGATGATGCTGCGGTCGGTGGCGCGCACGTCACGCCGCCGTGTTGAGCTGTTCGAGGGCGGACCATGCGTCGGCCACACCCATCCCGCGTCGTACATCGATGACCCGCCACTGGTTGTCACGCAGGATCTGCCCGGACAGCTCGTGCTGTGCCCGCTGCTGCTCGCTGGCAGGCTCATCGGCAAAGGTGTCGACATCGAGCAGCATGGCCAGGCCCTGCGCCCGGTTACGTCGTACCCGGAGCAGTGAGTTGGCATCCTGTGCGCTCAGCCGACCCATGATCGCGATGACCAACTGCCCGGGCCGGTCGACCGTGGCGGACTCGACGGCGTAATGAATCATGGTCGTTGGTCGAGGTCTGAGGTCGGTCAGCCGGCTGATCACCAGTTCCTGAGACACCGAGCTGTGCTGGCCCATCGTGCCGCTGATGTGCAATGGTCCATCGGCTTCGTAGATCTCGATGCTGAAACCGTCGTCCAGGAAGTGGATCCCTATCGACGCTGCTGCCGATATTGCCCACTCCAAGGAGTTCTGCATGCCGCGGCCGGTGTGGGCGCTCGCTCGCGAGTCCAGCACGATGCTTGCGCTCGGGTCCCACGCCTGCTCCTCGCGTCGCACCATGAGATCCCCCCAGCGCGCCGTGGAGCGCCAGTGAATCCGCCGTACGTCGTCGCCTTGCCGGTATTCCCGGACCAGCGCGTCGTCTTGGCCCACCACGCCGATCCGGTGTGGTCGACTCTCACCCGTGTTGCCGCCACCACCAATGGTCCGGATTGTCGGCAGCGGGACCACCCGCGGGGTCACCATGACCTCGCTGGTCGCCACGAACTGCCGATCGAGCTGCACCATACCAAAAGGATCAACTGTTCGTACCGTGAGCGGTCCGGTGGCAAAGCGCCCGCGTACCCGTCCGAGTAGCGGATACTCCACGACCCGACGCCAGCGCAGATCCGCCCGATCAACCAAGAACCGCGGCTGACTGCCCAGCTCACGCGGAACCGCGTCCTCCAGGAGCAGGATGCCCGCCGCGAGTCTGCCATCCTGGCCCAGGATGATCTGACCTTTCATCGGTGAGCCGAGTGGCACTTGAGCGGGCTCAATAGATCGCTCACACGACATTCGCAGCCGGGCCCGGGAAACCAGAATCGCGGCAATGACGGGCAAGGCGACGAGCAGCAAGCCGAGTCGCATGACATCGCGCTGGCCAGCTGCCATCGCAACCAGCACGACGATGAGGCCGATCACGACGAAGGAACGCCCACGGGGGGTGAGCAGTCGCCACGAACGCGACACGATTGTTATCTCCGGTCAGGGATGTGCACAGAGTGGATGGCCTGGGCGATGACGTCGGTCACCGTGCGGCGGGCGAGCTGGGCATCGGTGGAGGGCAACACTCGATGCGCCAGCACGGATACTCCCAATGCCGCAACGTCGTCCGGGGTCGCGTAGTCGCGGCCGGACAGCGCCGCGAAGGCGCGGCTGGCGCGGAGCAGCTGCAGCGTCGCGCGCGGCGAGGCACCAAGCCGAAGATCGCGCGAGTTACGGGTTGCGTTGACAACCTGGACGATGTAGTGCTTGACGGCGGGACTGACATAGACCCTCTTGACCGCCTCGATCAGCCCGCGGATGGTGGCGCCGTCGGTCACCGGTTGCAGCGCTGCGAGCGGATCGGAGGATCCATGCGATTCCAGCATGTCCAGCTCGGAATTCGGGGTCGGGTACCCCATCTGGATTCGCGCCATGAACCGATCCCGCTGCGCTTCAGGCAGCGGATAGGTGCCCTCCATCTCGATGGGGTTCTGGGTCGCAACCACCATGAACGGCGATTCCAGCCGATAGGTCGTGCCATCGACGCTGACTTGACGTTCCTCCATTGATTCCAGAAGGGCCGACTGCGTCTTTGGCGACGCACGGTTGATCTCGTCCCCGACCACGATGTTGGCAAAGATGCCGCCAGGCTTGAACTCGAAGTCGCGGGTTTCCTGGTTGAACACCGAGACGCCTGTGATGTCTGACGGCAACAGGTCCGGGGTGAACTGAACCCGACGTACCGAGCATGCGATAGAGCGGCCTAATGACTTGGCGAGCATGGTCTTGCCGACCCCGGGAACGTCCTCGACCAAAAGGTGGCCTTCGGCGAGCAGTACCACCAGCGCGAGGTCGATGGAACTGCGCTTGCCCTCGATGACACTCTCCATCGCGTGCCGCACCCGGCCCATGACCTGGACCACGTCGCCGAGCGAGTAGACCGATTCTGGGCGCCGCCCGATCTCGGTGGACTTCTCGTAGCCCAGGGACATGTGAAAACCCTACGTGTTCTCCTCCGTTCCTGACACCATGCCCGCCTGCGGTGGCCCGCTGGGCCAACGTTGGGCAACACGCCGAAGCCAAACAGCTGGGTCGATTTGACGTGCTGTGTGGGGGAAAGTGGGCTATAGTGGCGCAAAGTGGAGCAAGGTGGTCAATGGGTGGAGTGAGGAGGGTGGTCCGTGTTTCTCGGGGCCCACACTCCAAAGCTCGACGACAAAGGTCGCCTGATCCTTCCGGCGAAGTTCCGCGACGAGCTTGCTGACGGCCTGGTGATCGCGAAATTCCAGGAGCGATGCCTGGCCATCTGGCCGATCAGTTCGTTCGTCGACATGACTAACACCGTAAGGAGCGCCCCCTCCAGTCAGCAAGGCGTTCGGGACTACCAGCGGATTCTAGGGTCGGGAGCCTCGGACGAGACCCCGGACAAGCAGGGCCGGATCACGATCCCGCCGGATCTGAGGTCGTACGCGGGCCTGGACAAGGACTGCGTCGTGGTGGGGGCGATCGATCGCGTGGAGGTCTGGAACCCGGCGGCATGGGAGCAGTACTCCGCTGAGAAGGAACCGGCATTTGCCGAACTGAATCAAACCCTCTTCCCCGGAGGCTGAGGAGCACAACAGCAAGGACAAGCAAGAGGGCTCGTGTAGAGAGGCTTCAACCCGCAGGTTCGACTCCCTGACACAACTTCCCCGGTGCCAGGTAGGACTCCCCGCGGATCTCGGGTTGAAACCCCTCTACACGAGCCACCGAGCTGCGAGCGTCGGGAAGCGCGGACACACCGCGCGATGTGCGAGCAGCTCAGAAACCGAGCTGCGAGCGTCGGGAATCGCGCGCCGCCGCACGGAGGAGAAGCGAGCGGAGGCGTTGTTTCCTCTGCGAGCGTCGACGACGGCGGCGGACACACCGCGCGATGTGCGAGCAGCTCAGAAACACAGAAGGGTCGAGATGTCGCATGAGTGCCCAGCCCGAGCTGCACGTACCCGTCATGCTGGCGGAGGTCGTCGCGTTGCTCGCTCCCGCTCTGGAGGGCTCGCCCACTGATCTGCCGACAGAAGCCGACTGTGTCCTTGTCGACTGCACGCTCGGACTAGGCGGCCACGCTCACGCATTGCTGACTGCGTGTCCGCAAGCGAAGCTGATCGGGCTGGACCGTGATCCGCATGCACTGGCTCACGCCCGCGAGCGGCTAGCCGGGTTTTCCGACCGGACCACCCTCGTAGAAGCGACTTTTGAAGAGCTGCCGCAGGTGCTGGCCAGACTCGGCCGACCAAAGGTTCAAGCAATCTTGCTTGACCTAGGTGTCTCATCACTTCAGGTCGACGATCCAGAGCGCGGGTTCGCGTACGCCCAGGATGCGCCGCTCGACATGCGGATGGGACGACAGGAGCTGACGGCGGCCCAGATTCTCAACACCTACTCGAAGGCCGAGTTAGCCAGGATCCTTCGCAGCTACGGCGAGGAGCGTTTTGCCGAGCGTATTGCTGGGCGGATCGTCACCGAGCGGCAGCGGGAGCCGTTCACATCGTCGGGACGACTAGTCCGGCTGCTCTATGACACTGTTCCCGCAGCTTCGCGCAAATCGGGCGGGCATCCTGCGAAGCGGACGTTCCAAGCCTTGCGGATCGAGGTGAACAGTGAGCTCAGAGCACTCGAATCAGTTTTGCCGACTGCGGTAGCGGCGCTCGCGCTCCATGGCCGGATCGCCGTGCTGGCCTACCACTCGCTCGAGGACCGGCTGGTCAAGCAAGTCTTCGGCCTTGCCGCTCGAAATCGCGCGCCGCGAGACTTGCCCGTTGTACCGCCTGAGCTGCAGCCACAGCTGCGCCTGCTGACGCGCGGAGCGATGCGGCCCGGAGCCGCCGAGATCGCCCGCAACCCGCGCGCCGCTTCGGCAAGACTCCGTGCGGCCGAACGTATTGCCGAGATGGCGGTGGCCGCATGAGTGCACTCTGGGCGCCGATCACGGGCAGGCAGGACGACGACGGGAAGACCGGCCGTCCCCTTCACGCTGTGGCCGCGCCCGCCACCCGCCTGGCCCGATTCCCTTTCCTCCTGGTCTTGATCGCGATCTTTGGGATCGGCATGGCCGGCTTGCTGATGCTCAATACCGCGCTACAGAGCCAGGCGTTCGAGTCGCGCACCCTCAACCGCCGGGCCTCAGAACTCGCGTACGCCCAAGCCGACCTGGAAAACCAGCTTGATGTGCTGGCCGCTCCCCAAGAGCTAGCGCGGCGGGCTTCCGCGCTAGGCATGCGCCCCAACCCGTTCCCGGCGTTCTTGGAACTGCCCAGTGGCAAGGTAATAGGGGAACCGACTCCGGTCGGAGGCACAGAAGTTGCTGCCCTGATCGTGAAGACACCTGCCGAGCTTGCAGCCGAGCGGGCGGCCAAGCGTGCTCGTGCCGAGGCGAAAGCAGCCGCACAGGCCGCTGAGCGAGCGGCCGCAGCCGCAGAGGCGAAGCGGAAGGAAGCGGAGCGGGCAGCAGAGAACAACAAAAAGAAGGCCGACCGCGGCGCCGGCACGACAACAAAGAAAGGTACGGATGGCAGGGGACGGCCTTGACGGAGGAGCGTCATCGGCCCGCGAAACACCCGCTGCGGCAGCTGCGCTCGCAGGATGCAGCGGCCCGGCACCGCGTGCCGGTTGCTGATCGACCGTCCACACTCCATGCGCGCGGCGTACGGATCCTGCGTGACGGCACAGCGGTCACGCCTCGGTCGCGGGTCCGGCAGCCGCCGATCCACAGGGTAGTACGCCGCAGGCCGCCACTGCGTTTGCCGCTTGCCTCGGCACATCGCCGGTTGCACGTACTGCTGATCGTCGTCTCAATAGCCCTGTCCTTGTGCGCGGGTCGGCTGCTCCAGCTTCAGGGCTTCGACTCCTCTTCGTACTCTGTCGATGCCTTGACCCGGACCCTGCCGTTGCTCCCTGCCCGAGGCCAGATCACTGATCGCAACGGTCTGATTCTGGCCTCGACCCAGCCGGCGGTGGCAGTAACAGCCGATCCGAAGCTGACCGCACCCAACGCTGACGAGATCGCGGGCGTTCTCGCTGGCCACCTCGGCATGTCCGAGGCCGAGCTGATGCCGCTGCTGACCAAGGCGGGAACGCGATTTGTCTATCTCAAGAAGAAAGTGCCGGCGCTTACCTACAGTGCCCTGGCGGCCGACCTGTCAAGCCGCCATCTGCGCGGCATCTTCCGAGAGAGCGATCCGATCCGTACCTATCCCAGTGGCTCGGTGGGTGCCTCGGTAGTCGGATTTGTCGGCGCAGACGGTGAAGGCCTGGCTGGGCTGGAGCGCACGCTCAATGCTCAGCTGGCCGGCGTTGAAGGCATGGAAACATATGAGAGGGCACCGAACGGCAGCAAGATTCCGCTTGGCCGAAGGTCGATCACACCTGCGCGGAACGGCCTAAGCTTCCAGCTCACCCTCGATTCAGAGGTGCAGTGGGTTGCTGAGCGGCGACTTGCTGCGCAGCTTGCGAAGACCCGTGCCGATTCCGGCTTCGCCGTCGTTTTGGACGTCAAAACCGGACAAGTGATAGCGCTCGCCAATGCGCCAACCTACGACTCCTCCAAGCCGCAGGCTGCAGATCCGGAGGATCGGGGCAACCGCGCAGTCTCCGCACCGTACGAGCCCGGGAGCGTTCAGAAGATCCTCACCTCGGCGGCACTGATCGACTCCGGCACAGCCAATCCGAACACCCGGGTCGTGATACCCAGACGCCTCGCCTCTGGGGGTCGCTATATCAAGGACGCCTTCCCTCACGGCGTAGCGCGCTACACCATGCGCGGCGTGATCGCGATCTCATCCAACATTGGCACAGCATTGCTGACCCGCCAGCTCGACAAGCAGACGTTGCACGACTACCTGGTGAGCTTTGGCCTCGGCTCCGCAACCACCCTCGAGCTTCCTGGTGAGTCGGGCGGCATCATTCCTAAGGCCGACATGTCCGATGGCCAGCGCGATCAGGTCGCCTTCGGGCAGGCGATCGCGGTGACGGGGATCCAGCAGGCCGCCGCCATCGCAGGCATTGTGAACCGAGGTGTCTACAACCCACCAACTGTGATCAAGAAGGCCACCGACGGCGAGGGCAGGGAGGTGGCAATTCCGCGTACGCCGCAGCGGCGGGTCATCTCGGAGAAGAGCTCGGCTCAGGTACGCGAACTGATGCAGGCTGTCATCGACAGCGTGAACGGTCAGCGACATCTGAAGTTTGATCGATACACCAGCGGCGGCAAGACCGGTACTGCACAGCGCGCCGACACCAGCTGCGGTTGTTACCGCGGCTACGTAACATCATTTGTGGGCTTTGCGCCCCTCGACGACCCGCAGATCCTGACTTACGTCGTGATCAGCAACCCAAGGGAAGGGGATACCGGAACGACAACAGCAGCGCCGGTCTACCGCGACATCATGAATTTCGCGTTGCCCCGTTACTCGGTGGCTCCTGATGCCAAGCCGCACAAGGCGCTGCCTACCCGGTGGTGAGCCGCAGCGACCGGACTGAGCAATCCGAGATAGAGGGTATTGATCCGTACGGGCCGACGAGTCGATAACGTCACTAACGTGTCTACTGCTCTACGGGGGGGCGTGATCAGGCCGCGCACCAGACACCAGATCGGTTTGGTCGAGCTGCTTGGGGATCGCACCGCGGTAAGCGACCCCGTTGTCAGTGGCATCTCCATCGACTCCCGGCAGATCCGTCCCGGCGACCTATATGTCGCATTGCCCGGTGCGCATTATCACGGCGCGGAGTTTGCGCGGCAGGCCGCCGAGGCGGGAGCCGTTGCAATTCTCACCGACATAGCTGGGAGCCGGATGACCCACGGGCTGACGCTTCCTGTGATTGTGGTCGACCGTCCCCGCAAGGCGATGGCAGGGGTCGCCGCCACCATCTACGGCGAGCCGGCTGCGGCGCTCACGATGTGTGCCGTCACGGGGACAAACGGGAAGACCACAACGACATTCCTGCTGGAGGCAGCGCTTCGCGCCGGGGGAGTGAGCACTGGGCTGGTCGGCACCGTCGGTTTCCGGCTGAACGGTGAGCCATTGGACTGCGTTCCTACCACCGTGACGACCCCGGAGTCCACCGACCTACAGGGCCTGCTGGCTTTCCTGCTTGAGGAGGGGGCCGAGACAGTTGTCATGGAGGTCTCCTCCCATGCTCTGGTGTTGGGTCGTACGGAGGCGATCACGTTCGACGTCGCGGCCTTCACCAATCTCGGCAGGGATCATCTGGATTTCCACGGTGACCTTGAGTCCTATTTCGAGGCCAAGGCTTCACTGTTCACTCCGGAGCGGTCCAAGCATGCGGTGATCAACGTGGATGATCCGCGAGGTCGTGAGCTGGTGCAGCGCATCGGTCGCAGCTCCGGACTCACTACCGTTAGCCTCGAGGGCGACGCGGCTTGTCGGGCGCTGGCGTATCAGGTCCAAGCCGACGGGCGAACTGCGGTTAGGGCCGACCTGCGAGGTCGTACGCTCGACTTCAGTCTCAACCTCCCCGGCGACTTCAACATCCGCAACGCGTTGACGGCGTTGGCAATGGTCGAGGCGATCGGTGGTGACCTAGAACAAGCTGCCATCGGGTTGGGGCAGGCCCAGGTCGCGGGCCGAATGCAGCGCGTCGAGTTGGGTCCAGGCGCACCGCGGGTTTATGTGGATTTCGCGCATACGCCGCAGGCGATCGCTGCAGCGCTGGAGGCGGTGGGAACTCGTCGCCGCATTGTCGTCATTGGATGCGGAGGAGACCGCGATCCGCTGAAGCGCGAGCCAATGGGAGAGTCGGCTGCCCGGCATGCGGACGTGGTGATTGCTACCGACGACAACCCGCGATCCGAAGACCCAGCCGCCATCCGGGAACGGCTCATCAGGGGCGCTCGTGCTGCCGTACGCCGAGATGGTCTCGCCACCGAGGTGATCGACGGCGGCGACCGGCGCTCCGCAATTCGTCTCGCCCTAAATCTGGCTGCGCCGGATGATGTGATCGCGATTCTCGGCAAAGGCCACGAGCTCGGTCAGGAGGTGGCCGGAACGGTCCTGCCATTTAGCGATCCGGTCGTGGCAGCCGAGGAGTGGGCAGTGCTGAACCCGGACCTGGCTCGGCAGGCCGGTCAGGGCACCGCCCCGTGATCTCAGTGACGGTCGAAGAGATCGCCGGGGTGCTGGGTGCGCAGCTGTCTGGTCCAGGCGACAAAGCTCGGGTGATCACCGCCCTTACGGCCGACTCCAGGGCCGTTGCTCCTGGCGCCCTCTTCGTGGCGCTGCCCGGCGAGCGGGTTGACGGTCATGACTACGTTGTCGCCGCCACAACCGCGGGCGCGGCAGCTTCCCTGACCAGGTATCCGGTCGAGGGTGCACTGTGTCTTGTCGTAGTCGATCCACTCGTCGCGCTCGGTCGGTTGTCCCGGTACCTGGTGGATCGATCAAGTGCCGCTGGTCTGCAGGTCGTCGGCATCACCGGCTCGGTCGGCAAGACCTCAACCAAGGACCTGCTGGCGCAGGTGCTCGAGCGCGCCGGTCCGACCGTGGCAGCGGCCGGCAATCTCAACAATGAGCTCGGCGTTCCTCTCACGGTTGGCAGTATCGACGCGCAGACGCGATTTCTTGTTGCGGAGATGGGAGCGCGTGGCATTGGCCATATCGCCTACCTCTGTGACATCGCGCCACCGCGCGTCGGAGTCGTGCTGAACGTGGGCCAGGCCCACGTCGGGGAATTTGGCGGGCACGCCGCAATCGCCCAGGCCAAAGGTGAGCTGGTGGAGTCGCTTCCGATCGACGGCTGGGCAGTGTTGAACCTTGACGATCCGCTGGTCTGGGCGATGCGACGGCGTACCAATGCACGGGTGTTGCCATGGTCAACCATCCAGCCGCTTGACCCGGGGGTGTGGGCCTCAGGATTGCTCGGTGACGCGTACGGCCGATACTCCTTTACGCTTCATGAACGTCGTGACGGCGAATCCGAGCATCAGGTGCACGTTCAGCTACAGCTGACCGGGCGGCACCAGGTCGCGAACGCGGTAGCCGCTGCTGCCGCGGCGCTGGCCATCGGCCTCCACATCGACCAGGTCGCGGCTGCCCTGAGTGCGGCCGCGCCGCGATCACGCTGGCGGATGGAGCTGCATGATCGCTCAGACGGCGTCACAGTGATCAACGATTCCTACAACGCCAATCCTGACTCGATGCGTGCCGCGCTGATCACCCTGGCCGAGCTGGGCCGCGCCGGCCGGCGCACCTGGGCCGTGCTGGGCGACATGCTAGAGCTTGGCGATGCCGCAGCTCAGGAGCATGCCGCGATTGGCCGGTTCGCGGCACAGATCGGGGTCGGCCACTTGATCGCGATTGGTGAGTATGCCTCGCGTGTCACCGACGCCGCCCTAGCCGCTGGTCTGAGCGCAACTCGAGCGGTGGCTCTACTCGACAAGCGGGCAGCGGTAGGGGTGGTGACGGTCGGGCTTGCGCCTGGCGACGTCGTCTTGGTCAAGGCATCTCGTGGCCTAGCCTTGGACACCGTGGCCGACGACATCCTGACTGCCGTCGTACCACCGCCACGTAAGGATCCCAGGTGAAGACCATTGTCTTCGCCGGCTGCCTGGCCCTGCTCGGCACTCTGCTCGGCACCCGGCTAGCCATCCTCGTGCTGGTCAAGAAAGGCTACGGCCAGCTGATCCGAGACGACGGCCCTACCTCCCACCACGTAAAGCGGGGAACGCCCACCATGGGCGGCCTGGTCATCATCGCCGCCGTCGTGCTCGCCTACTTCGGCAGCCATTTGATCACCTTTTCACCTCCGTCCGCGTCGGCGTTGCTGGTGCTGTTCCTCTTCGCCGGCCTCGGCGTCGTAGGATTTCTGGACGACTACATCAAGATCAAGAATCAACGCTCGCTCGGCCTGCGGAGCAAGGCGAAGATCGCCGGCCAGTCGATCGTCGCCATCGTGTTCGCGGTCGCATCACTGCAGCTCCCCGACGAGCGGGGGATTACCCCTGCCTCACCGGCGATCTCCTTCTTGCGGGACATCGAGTGGCTCCAATTGCCACTCATCCTGGTGATCATCTGGGTGATGCTGCTGATCGCGGCCGCCAGCAATGGCGTCAACCTCACCGACGGACTCGACGGCCTCGCATCCGGTGCCTGCGTCATGATCTTCGGCGCCTACACACTGGTCAACATCTGGCAGTACAACCAGTCCTGCGCCTACACCGCCTCCGCGGGGCCGAAGTGTTATGAGGTGCGGGACCCCTACGACCTGGCGGTAGTCGCGGTCGCGCTCGCTGGCGCCTGCTTCGGTTTCCTGTGGTGGAACGCCGAACCCGCGAAGATCTTCATGGGCGATACAGGCTCGCTGTCCTTGGGCGGCGCACTCGCGGCAATGGCAATCTTCACCCGAACCGAGCTGCTCCTGGTGATCTTGGGTGGGCTCTTGGTCATCGAGGTAATGTCGGTGATCTTGCAGGTCGGCTTCTTCAAGATGACTCGCGGCCGGCGACTATTCAAGATGTCGCCCATTCACCACCACTTCGAGCTACTGAACTGGGCCCAAGTGACTATAGTGATGCGCTTTTGGATCATTGCTGGACTGTGCGTAGCCGCTGGCCTCGGCATCTTCTACGCGGAATGGGTGGCAGGTACGTGAATTCATGCCGTTGTGGCTCGAAAGTGACCCGGCCACCGTGGCTGGGTGGCAGCGTCGATGCGCCTCGGCCGAACGACGAAACTGCTGGCAGGTTGCATGTCTCTGGGGCCGGATCCTGGAGTCTCTCAGCAGTTTCTTGTGTGCGACGCACCGCAGGCCTTCCCCAGGAGGTCGCTGGGTGACTCAGTCGTGGTTGCTGCGCGCCGACCGCCGATCACCCTGGCCGCAAGCGCATGTGGTCGTGGCAGGCGTCGGGGTGTCTGGTTTCGCGGCTGCCGACGGCTTGTTGCAGTTTGGAGCCCGCATCACGGTTCTGGACGACGTGCTGGACGACCTCACTTCCGATAGAGGCGCGTTGTTGGAGGTGATCGGTGGATCGGTGCGGCTCGGACCCGGTGCCACCGCAATCCTGCCCGAGGAGGCCGACCTCGTGATCACGACTGGCTGGCCGGCCACGATGCCGCTGCTGCGTCAGGCCGCCGAGCGTGACGTCCCGATCTGGAGTGAGGTCGAGCTGGCCTGGCGGCTCAGCCGGCCCGACAAGGTCGTGCCGTGGCTCGGGATCACCGGCACCAACGGCAAGACCACGACCACCCAGATGCTTGAGTCGATCTTGGCGGCGGCCGGGTTGCGGACGGCCGCTGTCGGCAACATAGGCCGCCCGATCATGGAAATCGTCGTGGATCCGGGACCTTACGACGTACTCGCCGTCGAGCTATCCAGCCATCAACTGCATTGGTCCCGCTCGCTGGCAATGCACTCGGCCGCAGTTCTCAACGTGCAGCAAGATCATCTGGAATGGCACGGCTCGTACGCGGCCTACCGCGACGCCAAGGCCAGGATCTACTCCGGTGTCCAGGCCAGTTGCGTCTACAACGTCGCCGACCCCGTTACCGAGCAGATGGTTGAGCAGGCAGAGGTGGTCGAGGGGGCCCGGGCTATCGGTTTCACGTTGGGGATACCTGGACCGTCGATGGTCGGCGTTGTTGACGACCTGCTAGTCGATCGGGCATTCATCGAGCAGCGTCGGGACTCAGCTTTGGAGCTCGCGAAGGTTAGCGACGTCAGTCCAGCCGCCCCGCACAATGTGGCCAATGCGCTCGCGGCGGCCGCACTGGCGCGTTCGTACGGAGTGCCCGCTGCGGCAGTCGGGGAAGGGCTGCGATCGGTCAGGGTCGGTCCTCACAAGATCCAGACTGTGCTGGAACGTGGCGGCGTGTCCTGGGTGGACGACTCAAAGGCCACCAACCCGCACGCTGCCGATGCCTCGTTGCGCGCCTTCAACTCAGTGGTATGGATCGCCGGTGGCCAGGCCAAAGGCACCACCTTCGATGAGCTGATCACCTCCCACCGGGACAGGCTGCGCGGCGTCGTACTGCTCGGGATCGACCGCGACATCATTGCCCAAGCCCTCGCTCGACACGCGCCGGAAGTCCCCACGCAAGTGATCGAGGCGGCCGACACTAGAGCGATGGCACAAGCCGTTGCGGCGGCTGCTTCCCTGGCCAGACCTGGTGATGCAGTTCTGCTCGCGCCGGGGTGCGCCAGCCAGGACATGTTCACCGATTACGCCGCACGCGGAGATGCCTTCGTCGCGGCGGCGCGCGCGCTCGCAAAGGAGTAGACGTCAGTGGCGACCCTGACGCCGCAGGGCCAGACCGCGTCCGGCCACCGAGCTACCCCGCTTCGCTCACGGGTCGGGCTGGCACCGCGGCCGACGTCAGCCCACGAAGTGCTGCGCTGGCTCCGCTCGATGTTGGACCGGCCACTGACCAACTATCACCTGGTACTCGGCTCGGTGGCGCTGCTGCTCATTGTCGGGCTCATGATGGTGCTTTCAGCGTCCAGCGTGAATGCCTACCTCACGTACCGTGACTCCTACTTCTACGTCAAACGGCAGGTGATCTTCGTTGCCGCCGGCGTGCTTGGGGCGTTCACGATCACGAGATTGCCGCCGTCGACATTGCGGCTACTGAGCTGGTTTTGTCTTGCGCTCGCAACGATTTCATTGATCTTGACCTACACACCGCTTGGCATCTCAGTGAATGGCAACCGCAATTGGCTTTATCTGGGCTCGTCGCTTTTCTCGGTACAGCCGGCCGAGTTCGCGAAACTGGCCATGATCGTCTGGGGAGCAGACGTACTGGCCCGCAAGCATCAGCTGCTGGACCAGCCGAAGCACCTGCTGGTGCCGTTCCTGCCGGTGAGCTGCCTTCTGGTCTCGTTGGTGCTGTTCCAAGGCGACGCTGGTACCGCGGTTGTGATGGCGGTTATTGCCGCAGGCTTGCTGTGGATCGTCGGTGCGCCGCTCCGGGTACTCGTCGTCCTAGCGTCGGCCGGTGTCGCTGGCGTCGTCGCGATTTTCGTCACCTCATCGGTCCGGATGCGCCGCCTTGCCGCTTTTCTGGACCCCACTCTTGACGCCAGCGGCGCCAATCACCAAGCCAACGCCGGCATGTTCGCGATCGCCTCTGGTGGCTGGTGGGGAGTCGGTCTGGGCGCCAGCCGGCAGAAGTGGGGCAGCCTCCCGGAAGCGCACACCGACTTCATCTTCGCTGTGCTCGGCGAGGAATTCGGCCTGTTCGGGAGCCTGGTGGTGCTCGCCATGATCGGCATATTGGGTTATGCCGGGATCCGGATCGCGATGCGCGCTGACGATCCATTCGTACGGCACGCCGCCGGTGGTGTCACCATCTGGTTCATGGTTCAGGCCCTGATCAACTTGGCCGTGGTACTCCGAATGCTTCCCATCGCTGGGGTTCCGCTGCCGTTGCTCTCGTACGGAGGCTCGGCATTGGTTGCCAACTTACTGGCGGTCGGCGTGCTGCTTGCATGCGCTCGCAGGGAACCCGAGGCTCGCAGGCTGCTGGCCAGGAAGGCGATGCGGCCCGGTCGTCGCATGACCGCAGTGGTCGGCTCGCGAAGCGGCCCAGGGACGTAGCGCTCATGAACTCACCAAGTTCTCCTTCCGTGGTGCTTGCCGGTGGCGGGACCGCCGGCCATACCTCGCCGTTGATCGCAACCGGCCTGGAGCTGCGCCGCCTCAGCCCGGGGATCGCACTCACGGCACTCGGCACCGCCCGCGGTCTGGAGACAGCTGTGGTCCCGGAAGCCGGGCTGGACTTGGAGTTGATCCCTCCCGTGCCCATGCCGCGCCGGGTCAGCAAGGATCTGGCTTTGGTTGGGCCACGATTGGTTCAGGCGATCACCGCGACGGTTCGGTTGCTGCGGCGTGTTCAGGCCGATGTGATGCTCGGCTTCGGCGGCTACGTGTCCACCCCGGCCTACCTTGCCGCCCGCCGCCTCGGCCTGCCCATCGTGATCCACGAACAAAATGTGCTGCCCGGTCTGGCCAACAAGCTCGCCGCCCGCCTCACCAGCCACGTCTATACCTCGTTTCCCAAGACCTCGCTGCCGCACGCGCGTTGTATCGGGCTGCCGCTGCGGCGAGCCATTACCGAACTGGACCGCGCCGCGCTGCGGCGCGAGGCACGTATCGACTTCGACCTACACCCCGACCTCTCCACGCTGCTGGTCAGCGGAGGATCACAAGGCGCACAACAGATCAATACCGCCCTTGCAGGTGCCTGGCCGGAATTGCTGGCCCGCGGGATCCAGGTGTTGCACGTGCTGGGCCCCAACAACCTCATTCCTGGCATCGAACGCCGACTCGATGAGCAGACAAGAGCTATCTACCAGCCGGTTGCGTACGTGGCACGGATGGAGCGGGCATACGCGGCGGCCGACCTGATGCTGGCCCGCAGCGGTGCCAGCACGGTTCTGGAAACGGCTGCCGTCGGGCTCCCTGCCGTGTTCGTGCCGTATCCGCACGGCAACGGCGAACAGTCGCTCAATGCCGAACTCGTGGTGAACGCAGGTGGCGGCGTCCTGCTGGCAGACACCGACTGCACTGCCAGCTGGGTAGCGCAGGAGATTCCTGCGTTGTTTGCCCATCCGGACCGGTTGGCTGGAATGAGTCAAGCGCTGGCCGGCGTTGCCCGCGTCGACGCGGCTACCGTGTTGGCGTCACGAGTTCTGGAGGTGATCCGCTGATGGGTCTGGTCACTCCCGTCGAGCTGCCCCGGCTGGACGAGTTGGGAGTGGTGCACTTCATCGCCATTGGTGGATCTGGCATGAACGGGATCGCCTCGATGATGCTGGCTCACGGCATTCCCGTCAGCGGCAGCGACCGGCAGGACTCGAGGTACCTGCGGTCGCTGGAGGCGCAAGGGGCACGGGTTCACGTCGGGCATCGCGCCGAGCAGCTCGGCGATGCCACCACCGTGGTGGCATCCTCGGCCATCCGTGAGGACAATCCCGAGCTGGCCGAGGCTAGGCAGCGGGGCCTGCGGGTACTGCATCGCAGCGCGGCCCTAGGCTCCCTGATGCTCGGCCGCCGTGGCATTGCGGTCGCTGGAACTCACGGCAAGACAACCACCACCGCGATGATCGCGCAGGTGTTGAGCGGTTGCGGATTTGACCCGTCGTTTGTTATTGGCGGTGCGCTCACCGGCACCGCTACCGGCGGCCACCTCGGCAGCGGCGACATCATGATCGTCGAAGCGGACGAAAGCGACGGCTCCTTCCTGCAATACCCGCGCGAGGTCGCCGTCGTCACCAACATCGACCCTGACCACCTCAGCAACTGGGGGAGCGCGGAAAACTACGCAGACGGCTTTCTGCGCTTTGCCACGGCCGCTTCGCTGCGGCTGCTGGTGACCAGTGCCGACGATCCAGGTGCGGTCGGCTTGACCCAGCGGGTACGCCAGCGAACCTCCGCTGGACTGCCAGGGCCTGAGGTCATGACCTTCGGTACGTCGGAGGTTGCTGACGTTCGGATCGTGGATGCCAGCCTGGCTGGCACCGGGTCGACCTTCCAGCTTTGGTTGGGCGGTGAGGCAGGTCGGGTGGAGCTGTCAGTACCGGGGCAATACAACGTCCTGAACGCTGCGGCGGCGTACGCGGTGGCTGTCTGGCTGGGTGCCGCGAATATCGAAGTACGTCGTGAACTGTCCAGGTACCAGGGCACGTACCGGCGCTTCCAACTGATCGGTATGCCCAACAACATCCGGGTCTATGACGACTATGCCCATCACCCCACCGAGGTGCGGAACACCTTGATCGCTGCCCGCACCGGTGCTGGCGACGGTCGCGTCGTGGTCTGCTTTCAGCCTCATCTCTATACCCGCACCCGAGACTTCTGGCGGGAACTCGCGCAGGCGCTCGAGCAGGCCGACGAAGCGATCGTGATGGATGTCTGCGGCGACCGTGAGGACCCGATACCCGGAATCGATGGCGCCATGGTCGCCGATGCGATCACCCCGGGAACTGCGAACGTGACCTATCAACCCGTGTGGGATGAGGCTGCACCGACAGTGGCCAGGATCGCTCGCTCCGGCGACTTGGTGATCACAGTCGGCTGCGGCGACGTGACAAAGGTCGCCCCGAAAATCGTGGACGAGATTCAGCGCTTGGCCGAGGTGAGGCGATGACGGCGACTGCTACGGCCAGCCGACCCGCCCGCACGGCAAGAAAGCACCCAGACAGGAAGACACCCCGGTCGTGGCGCCGCATGGCTCTGGCTCTTACCGCCATCGTGTTGGTGCTGACATTTCTCGGGTCCAGCCTGTGGATCGTCTACTTCTCGTCGGTGTTGGTTACCAAACGTGTGAACGTGGTCGGCATCCACGAGCTGACACCGGCCCAGGTGAGCCTCGC
>JBKPBV010000133.1:0-11820 GCA_046727055.1 Actinomycetota bacterium
GCCGATCGGCGGGGTCGCGATGCGCGAGGGCACGCAGCCGGGCCAGCAACTCTCCAAAGGCGAAAGGCTTCACGAGATAGTCGTCGGCGCCGGCGTCGAGCCCGCGAATCTGATCATCCACCGCCCCGCCGGCAGTAACCATGATGATCGGCGTCCAGTCACCTGTGCTGCGAAGCTGGCGACAGGTCGCGAAACCGTCCTCCTCCGGGAGCATGACATCCAACACGATGACGTCATACGCGTTATCCGCAAGCACGGCGCAGGCTGCTCGAGATGTGCTTGCCACGTCTCCGATCACATTGACTGCGCGCAAGCCACGCCTGATCGCGGCCGCCATACGTAAGTCATCCTCGACGACCAGCACCCGCATGCAGCGAAAGCTATGCAGCTACAGATGAGAGCGCTATGAGAGCGCGGCCTGTGATTTGGCAGCGCGGAGCTTCGTGCTTGAACTACGACGCTCGCGCGCGTTGATTGAGCGGCGCTCGCGCATCGCGCATGATCCGATGACGTCGTCCCTCTTCGCAGACCCAGCCCTAACCCAACCGGTCAAGACTCCCCAGCGGGGTCAACTCATCGATCCTCCATTCATCGCGGCCCGATTGCCAACGCTCGCGCCGAGGCTGCTAACTCGACCAATTCGCCGGCATGGGCAAGCGCAGATTCGGTGTTATCGAGACCGGCCATCATGCGGGCCAGCTCGACGGCACGGTCCTCATCAGCCACCTGGACAACCCCGCTGGTCGTGACCTGCCCGTCATCGGACTTCACCACCACATAGTGCCGATCGGCGAAAGCGGCAACCTGAGCCAGATGAGTGACGGCCACGACCTGGGTGTGCTGGGAGAGCCTCGCGAGCCGGCGTCCGACCTCGACCGCGACCTTGCCGCCGACCCCAGCATCCACCTCGTCGAATACCAGCGTGACGGCATCTCGATCCGCCGCGAGCACCACTTCCAACGCCAGCCGGACTCGCGATAACTCACCGCCTGACGCCACCCGGCCAAGGCTGCGAGCCTCGCTGCCTGGATTGCCAGCAAACAGCAGGTCCACTCGATCGGCACCCCACAGGCCAAGGTCGCCGCTGCTTACCTCGAATGTCAATCGTGCATGCGGCATCGCAAGCGCAGCGAGCTCAGCACGTATCAAATCGCTGAATCGGGCAGCCGCCTCCCGTCGAGCAGCACTGATCTGAGCGGCCAGCGTCGTCAGCTTGCTCTCGAGCTCCTCGACCCGTCCGGCCAGGGTGGCGATGCGCTCATCACCCTGCTCGAGCTGGGCGAGTCGTACGACGGACCCGGCAGCCCATTGCAACACCTCATCACACGTCATGCCGTACTTCCGGGTGAGCGTGCTGAGCTGAGCTCGGCGTTCTGCGATCTGTTCCAGACGTCCCGGCTGGGTGTCCAACCCATCCAGATAACGCGCTACATCCGCCGTGAGATCTGTGAGCTGGTAACTCGCGTCCGACAGGCGGTCGCCGAGGGCGGCCGCTGCCGGGTCGCGCAAAGCTGCAGCTTCAAAGGCCTTGCGCGCGGCGTAGAGCATCGCCAGCGCGCCCCCCGCCTCATCGTCCGGGCCGGCGAGCGCCTGAACCGCGCCCTGCGCCGATTCCCGAAGATCGTCTGCCGACTGCAGCCGCTGGGCCTCAGCGGCCAGCGCAACATCCTCGCCTGGTGCTGGTCCGATGCGCTCGATCTCTTCCAGACCGAAGTTCAGTAGATCGATCTCACGGGCGCGGCTCTGAGCCTCGGCACGGAGGTGTGCCAACTCCGCCTGGGCGGCGCGATCCTCTGCCCAGAGATCGGAGTACCGACCGAGAGGTTCCAGCACTGCCGCGCCAGCGAAGCGATCCAGGAGCTGCCGTTGCCGGCCGGCCTCGGTGAGACGGTCCTGCTCCGCTTGTCCGTGAATGTGGACCAACGTCGCAGTCAGCTCGGCGCAAAAACTGGCCGGCAGCTGCGCACCGCCCAGGTAGGCGCGAGATCGGCCGGCCGTTGTGACGTGCCGGGCCACGATGAGCTCGTCATCGTCCAGCTCTCCGCCGGCCTCGCTCACCCGCCGCACCAGCTCAGCATCTTCGATCTTGAATCGGCCCTCGACGCGCGCACGTTGTGAGCCGCGGCGCACCGACCGCGGGTCCGCCCTGCCGCCAAGTAGCAGACCGAGTCCAGTGACGATCATGGTCTTGCCGGCACCGGTTTCGCCCGTGACCACAGTCAAACCGGCATGGAGGCTGAGCGTTGCGTCGTTGATCACGCCGAGGTCGGCGATGCGAAGCTCGGTGATCATGCAGGTGTGTCGATCATGGTGATGGCTGGGTCAGCCGAACCTCGCCAGCCCTCCACCCGGAGACCGAACTTGTGAACCAATCGGTCGGTGAACGGGGCTTCCGACAGCCGGGCCAGCCGGAGCCGTTGCCTTCCCCGAGTCACTTCAATCTCCATACCGGCAAGCAATTCCACGGAGCGGCGGCCGTCGCACCAGACCACGCCATGGGTTTGGGAGACATCGAGCACCTCGACCACCACCGTCGAGGTCGGACTGAGCACCAGCGGGCGGGCGAACAAGGCGTGCGCGCTGAGCGGCACCACCAACAGTGCTTCGACACCCGGCCAGACCACGGGGCCGCCGGCGGAGAAGGCGTACGCGGTTGACCCGGTCGGGGTAGAAACCAGCATGCCGTCGCAGGCCCATCGAGACAGCGGCCGGCCGTCAATCTCCACCAAGACTTCGAGCATCCTCTCGCGCGCGGCTTTCTCGATTGACACCTCGTTGATCGCGTACGACGACCATGCCGGCTTGAAGGTCTTGGAGTCGCGCAGCGTGATGTCGATAGTGAATCGCTCCTCGACGGTGTAGGAGCGCTCCACCACATGGGCGACGATGCTGTCGATCTCCGACGACTCCGCCTCGGCAAGGAAACCCACGTGTCCCAGGTTGACTCCGAGAAGCGGAATCTCGCTGGCCAACACCCACTCGGCGCCGCGCAGGATGGTGCCGTCGCCGCCCAACACCACCATGAGCTCGATTCCGTCCTCAAGCTTGACTGGCTTGTTGAGCGGCATCACAGCGTGCAAGAGCCTGTCGTCGAGGGCGGCCAAATCTCCGGCTGGCAGAGCGGAGACTATGCCGGCCGCGCTCAGCGCTTCGACCAGCCGTGTTGCCGCAGCGATCGCGGCTGGTCGACCCATGTGGGTCAGCACGGCGACTCGGCGCGTCGAATCTGAGTTGACGCGGCTCGACTGGCTACTCCGCTGGGCTGAGGCCTCGGTCACCTGCCACAGCATATTCAGTGTTTGATTGCTCGCTCCGCTCGCCGCGGATCGCGCTTTGGAATCCGCCTACTTCGTCGTCGCTCGCAGAGGAAGAGCGCCTCTCCTCCCTCCTCCTCAGCACAGCCGCGCGCGATCCGGGGTTTGATTGCTCGCTCCGCTCGCTGCGGATCGCGCTCTGTCTGATTGCTTTGCTCAGCTCAGCGCGGATCGCGCTTTGGAGGCGCCGACTTCGTCGTTGTTCGTCGAGGGACGAACGCCTCTCCCCTCTGCAGGAACGCACGTACACATTCGCTCCTGATGCGATGCACACGTTGCAATGTGTGTGGGTGAAAGGAGCGAACGTACTCGTTCGTTTCCGCGCCCGGTTCGTAGGACCCCCGCCTCCCTCAGCTCAGCACGGCGGCGCGCGATCCGGGGTCTGAGTGCTCGCTTCGGTCGCGGCAAATATCGGATCCACCCGCGGTTAAGTCTCGGCGAGAGTAGTCAAGTCGAGGTGTGCCGGAGATTCGGTTCGGCGCAGGAGGATGAAGAACTCACGGTTGCCGGACGCACCTCGGAGCCGGCTGGGGACCGCCGCCACGCAGTTCCAGCCGTATTCGCTAGCCGCCTTGATCACAGCTGAGATTGCCTGGACCTGATGCGCTGCTGTCCGCACGACACCGTCCTTTCCCAGCAGCTCGCGTCCAACCTCGAACTGTGGCTTGACCAGCAACAACAGCCAACCGTCTGCCCGGGTGACCGAGACTAGTGGACTGATCAGCAGCGTTAGTGAGATGAAGGAGACATCGGCGACCACCAGGTCGACCGGAACTCCCCCGAGATGGTCCAGCCGCAGGTCTCGCAGATTGGTTCGTTCAAGTAACCGGACTCGTGAATCGGCACGGAGCACCGGTGCCAGCTGACCGCTACCGACATCCACCGCGATCACCTGTTGACAACCGCGTTCCAGCAGCGCCTGGGTGAAGCCCCCAGTCGAAGCACCGGCGTCGAGGGCACGTCCAGCCACGCTGAGCTGGAGGTCATCAAGTGCCCCGATGAGCTTGTGGGCACCCCGCGAGACATAACGATCAGCGGGAGCGTCAATGGTGGCCGACGGCGGTACCTGATCGCCGGGCCGCTCGACAACCGAGCCGTCGACGACGACCTGACCGGCGCTGATCATGGCCCGGGCGTGGGTACGCGATCGGGCGAACCCACGCCTGACCAGCTCGCGATCGAGGCGCTGGGTCATTCCTCAGCCGGTCGCAGCGTCGCCAGATCGGTTGTCCTCGCCTTGATCTAGGGCCGCCTGGAGCCCCTCGTGCGCCTTTGCGAGCCGATCGTGATGCTCCCCAAGTGGAGCCGAAGCCAGTTCCGCCAGACCCAGCAGTGCATCATCGACGGCGGCGATACCGGTATGCGGCGGACTGATCCGCGGTTCCGGATTGTGGGGCTGATCTTGGTCCTGCTCGGTCACTACTCGCCTCCCGGGGAGACGCTTTCGGCAGTCGCCGCGGGCTTAACCGCAGGGCGACTGTCGGAAGGACTAGTCGCCGTTTCCTCGTTGCTGGCTCTCATTGTCGCCGCGGCCTTCCTGGCAGACGCCCTCTTTGTAGCCACCTTCTTCGCCGAGGCAGTTCTTGCCGCGCCTGCCGTCACCTTGTTGAGTTGTGCTCGCAGGGAAGCGATCTCATCGCGCAGCGCCTGGACATCCTCGGCGCGTGCCAAGCCGAGGCGCGCCGCCACTTTGTCGACCTCCGCCATCACGAAGTGTTGCAGCAGCTCTCGATTGGTTCGGCTCGCGTTCATGATCTCTTCGGTCAGTTTGGTGACTCGCTCGCTGGCCTCCGCGGCCACATCGTTCAGGCCCGCTTGTTTCAGCAACGCTCGAGCGGTAGCTGAGGCCTTCTCCTGGGTACTCTTGGTGACTCCGGTCACCATGTTGATATAGGTCTGCAATGGATCGGCCACGTTTGACGCCTTTCTACCGCCTAATGCCGCTGGATCGGCAAGCCGCAGTGCCACGCTACAGCAGAGCTCCCCGGGATGATCACTGCTGACGGAGCTGTTCCAGCGCGTCTCCCGTATCGAGCACCAGTCCATGATCAGCAGCCCACCACGCGGCGTGCGCAGCAGCCCAGACTGCCTCGACATGCGTCGCGCCATTGCGGTGGACCACCAGCCGGCCGTCTAGAACCAAGGTTGTCGCTGGACCACATTGGAACTTGTTCGCCGTATAGGTGATGGCCAGCGGGGGCCGCAAGAGCGCCCGCAAGTCTTCGCCGACAAAGGTTGGTCGCTCCACTGGCGCGGCACCGATCAGCTCCTCGGCCCGATGTGTGCCCGAAAGCACCAGCATGCTGTCCAGACCGGCGTTGACTGCTCCGGCAATGTCTGTGTCGAGCCGATCACCCACGAACAACGGATGATGGGCACCAAGCCGGCTCACCGTATCGTCCAGCAGTGGCCGGTAGGGTTTGCCAGCCACCTCCGGTTCGGCCCGAACGGCCATCCGCACCGCGGCAACCGCAGCGCCATTCCCTGGAACTAGCCCACGTTCGGTCGGGCGCGTCGGGTCGTCGTTGGTTGCGACCCAATGTGCCCCGCGCTGGATCGCGATCGCCGCCTCGTTCAGCTCCTGCCATTTAAGGTCGAAGCCATAGCCTTGCATCACCGCCACCGGACCGTCATCGGCCGAGTGCACTGGCACCAAGCCTGCCTCGCTCAGCGCCACTGTCACACCCTCGCCACCGACCGCAAGAATTCTGGCGCCGGTACCGAAACGGTTGATCAGCAGATGAGCGGCGGCCTGCGCGGAGGTCACCACATCGGCCGCAGTCGCAGGGATTCCGAGTTCAACCAGATGATCGGCGACCGCAATCGGCGGGCGGGCAGCGTTGTTGGTGACGAAGCCGATCTTGGTGCCACGATCATGGAGCTCGGCAATACCTTCCGCGGCGCCCGGCACAGCATCTGGACCCAGATAGATGACACCATCAAGATCGAACAGCGCAGCGTCGTAGTGGTCGATGATCAGCTCATCTGGGCTCATTCGCGACTCCCCTGCGCCTAGCGGCCATCTCCATCATCGTCCTCGTCGTAGTCGATCAAGAACCCATCCAGCTCGTCAACTCGTTGCTGGGCATCGGTCTCATGATCATGATCAAGCTTGGCGGCAGCTGCAAACCATCGTCGCGCCTCGGAGTCATTGCCCGCATGAAGCAACGCGTCTGCATAGGCGTAGCGCAGACGAGCCACCGCAAGTGCTGGCACGCCATCAGGGCGTACCGCGGCAACGGCGCGCTCAAGAATCCGTAGCGCCTCCTGATCTTGGCCGAGGTCGCGTCGCGCACCAGCTTCCACGATGATCATTTCGATCCGCAGCGCCGGATCCAACCCGACGCGGTCTGCTTCCCGCGCCAGCTTCAGGGCATGGTGCGGACGACCCAGAGCGCGCTCGCAATCAGCCATGACCGGCAGGTAGTCGTGTGTTCCGGTCATCCGCCGGAGCGCACGAAATTCGCTGAGTGCAACGTCATAATGACCAGCGGCGTAAGCCGTCTCGGCTGCCGCTTCACGCACAATGGGCAGCCGGGCAGCTCGCCGGCGTGCGGCCTCGGCGTGCGCGTACGCCAGCTCAGGGTCTTCGTCCACGAGCCGCCCCGCTACGACCAGGTGCGCACCCACAATCTCAGCGAGATCCTTGGGTAGGCCGCGCAGCTCAGCCCGCACAGCCGCGTGCAAGGACCGGGTGTCAACGCCCTCGGGGATATGCGGCTCGTTTTCCCGACGAGCCAGACCTGGTCGGGGGCCTTGAGCCGCACGTCGGGGCCGGATGGCAGCCTCACGGCGCTGCCGATCGGCGCGAGGCTTCGATTGCTTGCTGTCCGGTACGGGTTCCGCAGCCTGCCGGCGCCGTCCTGGAACGCCACCTCGCGAGCGGTCGGACCGCTCCTGTTCTGCCATCCGCCAATCCTGTCGAGATTCCCAAGCGGACGCAAAGCGCTCCATTGAGCCGCAGCCCAGGTTGCTCGTCCCCACGGCGAGCGCGCGGTCCCTTGAGCCTCGCATGGGCGCAGAATGAGGTGAGACACCAATGACCGAACTCACCACCGGAGCGTGCCCATGACACTCGTGGCCGGAGTCGATTCCTCGACCCAATCAGTCAAGATTGTAGTCTGTGATCTTGAGACAGGAGCGGTTGTCCGCAGCGGACGTGCCTCGCACCCAGCCGGCACAGAGGTGCCGGCGACCGCCTGGCTGGCTGCCTATCAGGAGGCCACAGCCGATCCAGCACTCCTGGAAGAGGTTGCCGCGCTTGCCGTCGCCGGCCAGCAACACGGCATGGTTACCCTCGACGAGGACGGTGAGCTCGTACGCGATGCCTTGTTGTGGAACGACAACAGGTCCGCCGCTGACGCCAACCATCTGATCGCTGAGCTCGGCGGCGCCACGGTCTGGGCCGAGGCGGTGGGCTCGGTTCCGGTCGCGTCCATGACCGTCTCCAAGATCAGGTGGCTGGCCCGGGCGGAGCCTGAGAACGCCGAAAGAACCACTACTGTCTTGCTGCCTCATGACTGGCTGAGCTGGCAGATCGGCGGTCCGAGTTTTGCGCCGACGACCGACCGCGGAGATGCATCGGGCACCTGCTATTTCGACGCCACCGCCAACAGCTATCGAAATGATCTTGTCCAGCTGGCCCTGGGCCATGATTTGGAGCTGCCACGTGTCGCGGCCCCCAGCGAGGTGATTGGATACATGCCAGGCGGCATCGCCATTGCTGCGGGTACCGGTGACAATATGGCGGGCGGGCTGGGCCTCAAGGTGACGGCCGGCGAGGCCGTTGCCTCGCTGGGCACCAGCGGAACGGTCTTCACCAAGAGCCACCAGCAAACGCATGAGCCGACCGGAACCGTGGCGGGCTTCGCCGATGCGACCGGCGAGTTCCTCCCGCTGGTGTGTACGCTAAACGGCGCTCGCAATCTCGTCGCAACCGCGCAGGTCCTTGGCGTGACGCTGGACAATCTGAGCGAGCTTGCCTTGAGCGCTGAACCCGGCAGCCAGGGTGTCACCTTCGTGCCTTACCTGGAGGGTGAGCGGACGCCGCCCCTGCCTGACGCACGCGGCCAGCTCGTCGGCTTGACACTGGCCAACATGACTCCGGCGAACATTGCCCGAGCCACCATCGAGGGCGTGCTGTGGAGCCTTGCCTACGGTGTCGAGGTACTAAGGGAGCACACCGGGCCCATCTCCTCGATAACCCTAACGGGCGGCGCATCGCAATCTGAGGCGGTACGCCAGATCGCTCCAGCGGTTTTCGGCCTGCCTATCGTGGTCACCGACACCTTCGAAAGCGTCGCTGTCGGGGCTGCTCGGCAGGCGGCGTGGGCCGTGACGGACACGCTTCCGGATTGGCCGGTGCCAGTGATCAGCCACCTGGAGCCTACAGCCGCTGACCAGCTTGCAGCCGCAGAGATCATGGATCGCTACCGTTCGGTGCTCACCGCCCATTTCGGCGTCTGAGTTATGTGGCCCTCCACAGTCGTCATGTGCCACTCTCCTCCAATCCCACCGTGGCCCGAATCACACAGACCTTCGGCTCGGGCAACAGAAACCTGATCTACGCCTGTGTGCTCACCACGAAGCCAGCTGCGCTGGCCGAGCCAACAAGATGGCAGCCGATTCGGCTTTCATCTACCACTCCTCCGAAGGCCAGCGCGGCACCATTGTCGCTCGCGAATTCGCGACGCCCACGCCGCTGGGCGACGGCTCACGGGGCCGGCAGGCCCGAAACAGCGTGACTCCGTGGAACGAGACCCCGCCGATCTGTTGCACACGTTGATCTGGCGAACGCCTGCAGGATGAACAGCCCCGGCGGACGCCCTCCCGCTCGTTTCCTGCTGGCCATCATCGACGCCGGCGGCACTGTGCCGCCTGCACTCAGTCTCGGTGCCGAACTGATCCGTCGCGGACACCAAGTGCGCGTACTCGCCGACCCGACCATCGAGGTGTCCGCCCGGGCCGCTGGATGTGCCTTCTCACCGTGGCACGAGGCACCTCATTTCAACTCCCGCGACGAGCAGACAGCGATGATTGCCGCGCTGGAGGGCGGGAACCCATACCGGGCATTCCGCACTGCCAAGCGCTACGCCGGCAAGGCAATGACTAGCCGGTTCGCAAGTGACGTCGTCTCGACTGTCCGAAAGTCTCCCGTCGATGCCATCTTGGCCGATGGGTTGCCGGGAATATTGATCGGAGCCCAGGCGACCAGGCGTCCCACAGCAGCCCTCGTCGCGCAAACGTACGTACGGCCCACGCCCGGGCTGCCACTGCTCGGAACGGGCTGGTCGCCAGGTCAGAGCTTCCTCGGCAAAGCGAGAGACAACCTTGCCCCAAGAGTGGCCTCTTGGCTCCTGACACCTACCCTGCCGCGCTTGAATGCCGTCGTCGAACGCTACGAAATGCTCCCTCTCGACCACGTGTTCGAGCTGTTCGACCGCTGCAGCCGTGTGCTCGTCATGACCAGCCCGTCCTTCGACTTCAGTTCAGCGCAGCTTCCGGAGAACGTCCGCTACGTCGGGCCGCAACTCGACGACCCCGATTGGGCCGCTGATACGAAGTGGCAGCGCCAGGGCAGTGAGCCACTCGTCCTGGTCGCAACGAGCTCGATCTACCAAGATCAAATCGATCTGCTCGGGCGGATCAGCGCGGCCTTACGCCAGCTGCCGGTACGGGCGGTGGTCACGACTGGCTGCGCTGTCGACCCGGCCGAGATCGAGGCCGGCCCCAAGATCGAGGTCTTACAGGCTGCTCCGCATTCCAGCGTGCTGCGTGAAGCCTCCGTAGTCGTCACTCACGCCGGGCATGGCACCGTGCTTAAGTCCCTGGCAGCTGGCGTGCCTCTGGTATGCATACCAATGGGCCGCGATCAGAAGGACAACACCGTACGCGTGCTGCGGCTTGGAGCAGGTCTACGGCTAAGCAGGAAATCGACGCCGGCTCAGATTGCAGCAGCCGTCGCCGAAACTCTGGAACGCCCTCAATACCGAGAATCCGCACGCCGGTTCGCCGAGGTTCTGGCCTGGGAAGCAGCGCATCGGCCGCGCGCCGTCGACGAGGCCGAATCCCTAGTGTGGTCATAGCTCACCCGTCGCTGCATGCCAGACTCCAGCAGTCTCTGGTAGACCCGATGGGCGATCAAGGCGCGCCGATGACCTCGAAACAGCCGCCACTCACTCACCCGGGAGGCCCCTTAGTGAGGAGACCCACGGTCGGCGGACTGAATGTCGGAACCGACCACCAGATCCTTCACAGTCCCCGACACCAGCACCTGGCCGCCGCGTGCCAGTGGCATGACGCGCGCGGCGATGTGTACATCGATCCCTGCGATCCGTCCGTCCCGGAGCTCGACCACTCCACAGTGCAATCCGACCCGAATCTCGATCCCGAGCGATCGGACGACCAATGCGATCTCCGAGGCGCATCGGACCGCGCGAGCCGGGCCCTCGAACCCGACTTGGGCCATCCGGCGGGGCTGATCTGGACGAATTGTGTTCTGGTTAGGTGATTCGCTTCGGCGTGGCCGGGAAATTGCGCACTAGCCGTGGGGTCGGTGAGGGTTGGCTGGTGGCCTATGTGCGGACGGTGCGGACCTCCTCGGGAGCTGTCGCGGTTCAAGTGGTTTGGAAGTCGTCCCGCGGCTCGCGGGATATCGAGCACCTCGGCTCTGCTCACACCGACGCTGAGGTGGAGCTGCTGAAGGCGGTCGCGGCCCAGCGGATCGCGGCCGGCCAGGACCAGCTGCCGCTCGACGTTTCAGCCGCCCTGGAGCCGGCGGCATTGGAGATCACCTCGTCGCGGATGGGTCGGCTGCTGGACGCGATCGCCGCGGTATACCGCCAGCTCGGCTTCGACAAGGCCTGCGGCAAAGACGTGGTCTTCGAGCAGCTGGTGACCGCGCGGATCATCGAGCCGACCAGCAAAGCAGGACGCCGCCCGGGTGCTGGCCGAGGCCGGGGTGCGGGCCTTGTCGTATCGGACGGTGAAGCGGCGGCTGCCCGGTTACGCGAAGCGGGAGTGGCGGGACCGGTTGTCGGGGGCGTGCGCGGCCGCCGCCCAGCTCGGCCCGTCGGCGTTG
Organism: Actinomycetota bacterium; assembly: GCA_046727055.1. GTDB lineage: Bacteria > Actinomycetota > Actinomycetes > Propionibacteriales > Propionibacteriaceae > Microlunatus. The sequence continues at coordinate 11,395 of JBKPBV010000133.1, forward strand.
ATCTTGTACGACGTGACGACGCTGTGGTTCGAAACCGACACCGGCGACGGGTTCCGCGAGCCCGGTTTCTCCAAGGAACGCCGCCTCGACCCGCAGATCACCGTCGGGCTGCTCACCGACGCGACCGGGATGCCGTTGATGATCGATGCGTTCGAAGACAACCGGGCCGAGACCAAGACGATCATTCCGCTGGTGCAGCGGTTCGTGGCCGCGCACGGGATCGCCGGGGTGACCGTAGTCGCCGACGCCGGCCTGATGAGCGAGGCCAACCTGGCCGCGGTCGAGGACGCCAGCTGGTCCTTCGTGATCGGTGGGAAGCTGCCCGAGGTGCCGTACGCGATCAAGCAGTGGCAGCATGACAACCCCGACCTGGAGCCGGCCGACGGCATGGTGTTGACCCAGCCGGTCATCATGGGCCCGAAGGCC
>JBKPBV010000134.1:0-10494 GCA_046727055.1 Actinomycetota bacterium
GTGCCCGGTACGCATCAGGGTGCTCTGGATGTTGACCATGTCGTCAATGCTCAGTGCGACGAAGCCGGTAATTGTCCAGCTGGGGGCGTACGCGAAGCCCCACAGGCTATATATGACCCTGCCGGTTCGCCAGCGATAGCCTGATTTATGAAACCCAACTCCAGTTCCGACGGTTTTGTCCGTCGCGTACGCCTATCTGTTGCCTGGTACGCCCTGAAGGAGTACGTCAACGGGGCATTGTGGGTGCTGCCCGGTGTGGCCGGACTGGCGGCGCTCGCAGTGGGCTTTGCAATGTCCCAGGTCACCGTAGCCCCGGGTTCGCAGCTGGATCGCCTGGCCTTCCAGGGAACCGCCGACGATGCGCGTGCACTGCTCATCACCGTCAGCAGCACAGTTGTGACCGTCCTCGCTCTCGTCCTCGGTCTGACTGTGGTCGCTCTCCAGCTCTCCTCGACCCAGTTCTCACCTCGGCTGCTGCGCAACTTCCTACGCGATCGTGGGACCCAAGTAGTGCTGAGTGCATTCATCGCGACCTTTGTCTACAGCGCGGCCGGCCTGTTTACCGTCGGCCTTGAGGCCGGCACCCGGACAGAGGACTTCCCCCGGCTCGCCGTCAGCGGGTCGATCCTCCTGCTTTTTGTCAGCCTGGGCATGGTGGTCTACTTTGCCGACCACCTAGCACATTCCATCCAGATCGACGCGATCAACCGCCTGATCGAGCGCAACACTCGCCGCACGATCATCCAGGAGGAGGGGGTGCCCACCGAGGAGATCCCCCCCGAGGTCCCCGAATGGGCGGTGCCGCTGCTTGGCAAGAACTCCGGCTACATCCAGACCGTCCACCCGCAGTTACTGCTCCCGCTGGCCGCCGAGCACGGGGTCACCATCGGCCTTCGCCACCGGGTCGGGCAACACGTGGTCGCGGGAACAGTCCTCGGCTGGGTGTGGACCCCCTCGTCAGACGACCCGCCGCCGAACGCGGAGTCCTTTGAGGCAGCGGTCCTCTCACACGTCCGGGTTGGCTTCGAACGCACCATCGAACAAGACATCGGGTTCGGCATCCGGCAGCAGACCGACATTGCCTGCAAGGCCCTCTCGCCAGCGGTCAACGATCCGTACACCGCAGTGCAAGCCCTCGACCATCTCTCCGTCGTCTACTGCGACCTCGCCGTTCGACCGCTCGGCACCAAGGTTCTCATCGGCCCGGCAGGCAGGGGATGTGTCATCGTGCCCGGAGGTACCTTCGACGATTATGTTCGCTTCATCACTGCGGCGTTCGGACGCTACGGCTCGAGTGATGTCATCGTGATGTTGGCGTTGGTTCGCCTCTTTCAAAACTGCGTCGAGGTGCTTCCCGCCGGTTCAGACCGTCTGGCCGTTTTGGATGAGGCGGCTGCCGTAGCCCTCGTTGACGCCGAACGCTCGATACCGCGCCCCACCGATCTGGAGCGTATTCGCGCAGCCGTCACCTCCCTACGCAGCACGATCAACTCCCGCAGCGAGCCAAAACCCACATCGGCAACCTGAGCTGACCCCGAGACGGCACCGGCGACACGGCAGGCCCGGACCAATGGCGGATCGGTTCGCGGATATGTCCGTCACCCACCGGCTTGCGGTCCTCATGATCGCGCCGAGTGGATCTGGGCGCCCGACTCGCCGCCGATTCGCGGTGCCGATCCGTTGCTGGGATACGCACGCGTATCCCAGGGCTACCGAGTCAGGAGCGGACCGGGAACGATAAGCGGCTCCTGCCCTGCTCCAGGAAATACTCGTGAGGTGGATCTGCTAGTTCGCTCGCGTCAGGCATTTCTCGATTCAATGTCGGTTCGGCCTTTTGCGTATCCACCAAGGAAAGGGCCCCGGTATCGCGCCTGCTCAAGGAATGCGGCGTGCCGCTCGCCCGACGGAGAGCCCCAGCACGGAGCATCGCTGGTCATCAGAACATCGGGTGGTCGTTGGCGCTCGTCTCCGGGAACGGCTGGAGAACGTCCCAGTGTTCGACGATCTTGCCGTCCTCAATCCGGAAGAAGTCGGCGGCCACTGTCCCGGGGTCCTCGGTCGAGGTCTTGATCAACCCGTGGGTAACGACGATGTCGCCCTCGCCGACCACACGCTTGATCTCGATGCTTAGCTCGGGGAACTGCCCGGCAAACCCGGTGACGAAGCCGATGAACGCATCGGCACCGTCGGGAGCCTGCGGATTGTGCTGGATGTAGTGCGGGCCGAGGTACTTCTCGACGGCCTGCGCGGGCTGCTTGGCGTTGAATGCGAGCTCGTAGAACTCAACCACGGTCTGCTTGTTGCGCTGGATGTCGGTCACGGTCGATCGATCTCCTCGTGGGGACTGAGTGGAGGGATGCGCGGTGCCGCCGCCCGCGGACGTTAGTCGCGGCCAAACTAGCGTGGCGGCGCGCGAGGGACACTGCTAACCCAAGCCAGCCGCTGGCCTTTCAGGCGATCCGCCTGTTACCCGATGCCAGATCCGTAAAACCGACCGTCGAGCGAGACGTCGCTGGTCCAGGTTTGGGGTGTCGTAGGCGCGGATTCTCGGTGAGGCGCGGAGGGCCTCGCTAAGGTTCAGTGATGCCGAAGCTGATCTACTCCTACCTTGCGTCACTCGACGGGTACATCGCCGACGATCGAGGCAATTTCAACTGGGCCGAGCCTGACGAGGAGGTGCTCGACTTCGTAAACGAAACCGAGCAGAGCATCGGGACTTACCTCTACGGTCGGAAGATCTACGAGATGATGATCGGATGGGGGACCGACCCCAGCGTTGCTGCGCAATCGCCAAAGAGCGAAGAGTTCGCGCGGCTCTGGCAGCGGGCCGAAAAGATCGTCTTCTCGAGCTCACTCCAGGAGGTCTCTACCGAGCGAACCCGCATCGAGCGCACGTTCAATCCCGAGACCGTCGGAGAGATCAAGGCAAGCGTCGATCATGACCTGGCAGTCTCCGGCGCCGACTTGGCGTCCACCGCATGGCGGATGAGCTTGATTGACGAGGTCCATCTCTTCATCGCGCCGATCCTGGTCGGCGGAGGGCAACGTATGTTTCCCGAGCAGATTCGTCATCCCCTCGAGCTTCTCGACGAGCGTCGCTTCGGCAACGGCATGGTGTTCGTTCGTTACGCCGTGGCAGGCTGATCTCGTAGGGCGAACGAGCCCCCGGACAGTGCCTGCAGTACTCCGCCTCCGGCGATCAGGCCGTTTCGGAAGACGACCCATCAATGGGCTGAGTCACCTCGGGTGCGGGTGCACGAGACGCTCGGTGCGTAAAGGAGGCTACGGCCGCATCGCCCGATGGTGCGGTACGCGTCCCCATGTTCCGGCCGCGAGTCCATCGGCCAAGGCACTCGCCCCGCCCACGCTGGCGCAAAAAGCCCCAGTATCCGATGATCGCCACCAGCAGCAGAAAGACGCCCAGCCCGATTTGCATCCCATGAGTGAGCCCCGGTAGATAGATCACCCTGACCAGGTAGTGCGCGATGAATTCTTCGTAGCCGGCCTCTCCGGCACGCTGGCGCAGGTCGTTCTCTAGCAGCGTCAGTGACGTCCGGCAGGACGGCGGAGCGATGAATGCGTCCCTCGCGGTGTCCCACGCGACCTTCCCGAGCGAGCGCCGCGGCTCACGGGGCTGAGCCCAAGCTCGATTCGTGACCAAGGCGCGGGCATCCTGATCACGACCACTCCTACGCTTTTCCGTCGCCGTCTAGCCAAGCCTTTTGGTCGGGCGTTCCGGGCTGAAACTGGTGCTGCGGCCGCCTATGACGCCGTGGTTCCTATGGTCTTGTGAGGCCGTCGTCTAGCCGGGTGGGGGGCTACATGCTGGGCTCTTCTCGTCGTGTGTTCACGGGCCGCGACGCGTGATCGACACCGCCTGCCGAGGAGGGGGATTCGATGATGAGTTGGCCGAGGAGCTGTGCGTCTGCAATCACGTCGATCGCGACGATCTTTCCGCTGGTGATTGTGAACGTGATAACCGTTACCAGACGCCCGCGAGGTGACACCAGGATCGCTGGAAGGCCGTTGGCGAATCCGCTCTGGGCATCGCTGGCGCGGAGCGAGAACGCGAGCGCCTGCCCCGCTACTGGACGGGCACCACGCAGGCGAGTGGTGGTTCCGGGAAGTGCCGCTGCGGCGTCCGCGCGCACCGTGACGTCGGGGTCGAGCAGGTCGAGCAGCGCAGCGAAGTCGCCGTTGCGTGATGCCGCTAAGAAAGCGTCGACGATCTGCCGCTGCGGGTCTACATCGAGGTCGCCTACCTTGGCGGCGCGTACCCGGTGGCGCGCTCGGCTAGCCAACGTCTTGGTCGCCTGAGTAGACCGGCCGACGATCGGTGCGATTTCGTGGAAGGGCACCGCGAACATGTCGTGCAGCACAAAGGCCAGCCGTTCCGCGGGGGTCAGGGTGTCCAGGACTACCAGCAGTGCAAGGCCGACCGAGTTGGCCAGGATCGCCTCCTGCTCCGGGTCGGGGCTGGCCGCGGGCAGTGGCGTCGCACCAAGGGGAACCTCATGCCGCGCTCTGCGCGAGCGCAACATGTCCAGGCACACTCGTGCTACGACGGTAGTAAGCCAGGCTCGTGTGTTGTCAATATCGTCCGCGTTCGTCCGGGGCAAGTCGTAGCCACGCCTCTTGGACCGCATCGTCGGCTTCGCTAAGCGTGCCGAGCATGCGGTAGGCCACCGAGCGCAGGTGGCCGCGGTGCGCCTCAAACCCGTCCACGGTTACCTTTCCATCCCGCTATCCGTCATAGCACTGACGGTTGAGCACACCGATAGGTAACAAGGAGGCGTCGATGGCACCGATGGTTTCAACGATCGAGATCGCGTGCACGCCGGAGGAAGTCTTCGCCGTGGCCACCGATCCGCGCAGATTCGCGGAATGGCAACACGACGTGGTTAATGTGCGCATGCTCGGAGAAGCACGATTTGCCACGACCCGACGGATCAGCGGCGCCGAGCGCACGATGATCCAACAAATCACCCGTAACGATCCCCCGGATGGCTGGGCCGCGCGAGGCATCGATGGCCCGATCCGTGCGAACGCCACGATCACCGTCGAACCCATCAACGGCGGCAGGTCACGAGTCACCTTCACCCTCGACTTCGAAGGCCACGGAATCGGCGTTCCCCTGCTACCGCTTGTACGCCGGCAGGCGCACAAAGGCGCTCCAAATAGCTACCGGAACCTCAAGGACCTGCTCGAACACAGCCAGTCTCGGAGGTTTTCCTCGCCTCGCCCGGCCAGCGGGCCGGCGCGGCCGCCGTCGTAGTCGCCCTAGTACAAATGGCATTCGCCTGTCGACCGGCCCGCCCATCCCGTCTCGCAAGGCCCCAACTGACAGGCATCTCGACGTCTGACCAGCTTCTCCACAGCGCTTTGCATGGCACGGCGATGCGGTACAGCGCCGAAAAGCGCGACCTGGCCACCTCGATCGCCGAGCTACGCGAGCTCGCTGAGCTGCCAGCATCATCGCGGGATCTTGGTGCGCCGACTCGGCCGGCCACGTCGGCACGAGCTGATTGCCGGGGGCATGCTCATCCTCGCCGGCGGCGGCAAGGGCGTGCCGCTCAACTATGGCGAGTTCGAGCGCTGGACTCGTCTCGGATATGAGCGGGGGAACAGTAATGCGGCGCGGCGAGCGTGAGGTTGGTGACGGCGAGGTTAACAGTGTCGATTTCGCCAACCGCGCGACCTCTTCCTGAGTAGCGTTTGCCTTGCCTCGCCGGCCAGACCTTACAACTCGTCTGCACCTCGAGAAGATATGAACCGGCCGGCGGGGCGTCACTTCAGTGAGTTGAGCTGGAGCGGTTGACCTGGGTGAGGTACGAGCCGGGGATCGGCATCCGGCGCGGGAAACCCTGAGCCAGGAGCTAGGCCCCTCTTGTTCAACAGGGAGCCTCGTCCACAGAGTTCTCCACACATGTGGCATGAAACCCAGAACATCCACGCGGACCACCGGTTGACTACGGCGGCAAGCAAGGTCCCGGGAACATGCGCGGGCGAGGGACTGCCCTTGCGCGCTGACGTGGGATGGCTACCTTGACCGGGCTCGAGTATCACGGCCGTTTCGGGTCAGGCGCAGCTATCCCAAACAACATCGCATGCCTCGCTATTCGGACGCGGGCTTCACCACGGCGGCGCCCGGAAGCGGGTGTGGGCGGTCGCTGGCTGCGTGGATGAGACGGCCCTGGCGGTCTATGCGAGCGAGAAGATCTGCTGCAGCCGCTTCAGCGCCCCGGCGTCTCCCTCGATCCGCAAGCGGTCTCCTGGGTGGCCGCGGGCGAGGTCCATGAAGCCTTGGCGGTCGGTGATGATCCTGAGTGTGGGGTGTTCCGAGGTGTGGCTGGGTGTGATGGCGAGGGTGCCGTGGTGGACGCGGATGCTGACGCGTTGGTCCTCCACTTCTATGTCGTAGGTTTCGTCAAGATCGGCTGCGGCTTCCTGATGGAATGCTGTCTCGAGGCCGAGCAATAGTGCGCTGTAGGGCAGCTGGTCGTCGGCGGGCTCGCGCAGCAGCGGGCGTCCCCAGCGGGACAGTTCCCGGATCGTCGGCTGAAGCGCGTAGCCGCGCTCGGTCAGTTCGTACACCGTCGCCGGCGTGGGCGGCGGCACCTCGCGGCGACCGATCACGCCGGCCTGTTGGAGTTCGCGTAGGCGCGCTGCCAGTAGATCGGTGGCCATGCCCGACAGCCCCTGCCGCAGATCGGTGTACCGCTTGGGGCCGGTCAGCAGCTCGCGGACGATCAGCAGTGTCCACCGTTCGCCGAGGAGGTCGAGGGCCTTGGCGAGCGGGCAGAACTGTTGGTATTGGCGTCGGGACACACTCAGAATCCTATCAGATGCATTGACAAGTTGTTAGAGTACTTGGAAAATCTGTCTTAGCCCTTGGAGTCCCTGGAGGTACCAATGTCCATCCGCGACCTACCGTTCCGCCGCCAGGTGCACCACGTCGACCCCGACCTGCACGACCCACGCACGGCCGCCGTACGCCGGCAGATCGCACGCGACTTCGGCCCGCTCGTCCCGCCATTCGCACTGCACCTTCCGGCGCCCGATGCGCTCTCCGCGTACTGGGCCATCTTTCGTGAACCTACCCATGGCTGCCGAGTGGGCCGCGCGACGAAGGAAGCCGTGGCCGCCGCGGTGTCCGCGATCAACACGTGCCCCTATTGCGTGGACGTTCACACCACGCTGCTGCATGCCCTGGGCGACACAGCCCCGGCTGCAGCCATCGCATCCGGCGGCGACGTCGCCGACCCGAATCTACGGGCAGTGGTCAGCTGGGCGCGCGCCAACCGCCAGCCCGATGCTCCGATCCTCAGACAGCGGCCATTTCCCGACGAGCACGCCCCCGAGCTGATCGGCGTAGCGCTCGCCTATCACTACGTCAACCGCATGGTCAACATCTTCGCCGCCGCATCACCTTTCCCGGCTGCGGCGACGATCAAGCCGATAGCAAGACGACTGGCTGTGCCGGCTTTCCGCAGACTGCTCGACCGCCAGGCACGTCCCGGAGCATCGCTTGATCTACTTCCCCCTGCGCCACTGCCCGACGATCTCGGCTGGGCTCACAGCGATCCGATCATCGCCGATGCCTTCGGCCGAGCCGCCGCCGCGTTCGACGCCGCCGGCCAACAGGCACTACCTCCAGAGGTACGCGCGCTGGTGACCGCCGAACTGAACAGGTGGCGCGGCGAGGAACCCGGATTGTCCCGCCGCTGGGTCGACAGCGCCACCGAAACGCTGCCAGCACCACACAGGCCCATCGGGCGGCTCGCACTGCTGGCCGCGCTCGCCTCCTATCAGGTCGACCCCCAAGTCCTCAACGACGCCCGAACCCAGCCAGGGCCAGCGGGCGACGAAGCACTTGTCGCCGCAGCCGCCTGGGCAAGCTTCGCCGCCGCCCGCCGGATCGGAACATGGCTGTACACGGCAGCGCCCGCAGACCGCCTCCACGACACCGCCCTCTGATCATTCGATTCGAAAACCGGAGACCACGACCGAGGCATCTAATGCGACTCTGCCCCTCCCGTAGATCGAGCACGATGCGGCTCGACTGCTGATCGAACTCGATGCTGGTCATGCGAGTTCGATTCTCATCACCCGCTCCACAGCGAAAGGCCTAGTCAACGCAACAATGGCAGCAGCAGAACGCACTCTGCAATCGTCACTTGAAAATTCAGATTGGTCATGCGGTTTCCACAAGCATCACGGATGTCGCCTTCTCGGGTCTCCCCTGCGGGTCCCCTGGAAGTGAGGATGGAATTGCGCAGAGGTTCGGCATGGCGGCTGGCCGGTGACGCTCTTCACCCGTTGCTCGGGTGGTCGGTCCACCGCACCGATGCGGCCGCCTCCTCGCGAAGCTCTTGGGCCACCCTGACAAGGACCGTAATCATCAGGATGAACGGGCCGGATCCGGCTCAGGCGAAGTCGAACACGAGCGGGAATACGAGGACGACTGTCCACGCCCAGAGGGCGTACACGATCACGTAACGGGTCTGCCAGTGTTCCAGGCGGGCAAAGGGCATACGGCCACGCAGGAAGCCGAGGAACAGCCATGCCGACCACGCCAAGTTGGTGAGCAGAATGACGTTCTCGCCCAACGCCGCGGTCTTGTTCGGGCTGAACCCCCATTCGGTGATCCGGCCGGTGATCGCCAGCAGCACCATGACGTCGATGATCAAAGCGCTGACGACGAGCGCGAGCTGCAATCGGTCAAAAAGACCGGGTCGGGCCGCAACGTCGCGGGCGGAGATGGCATACAACAGCAGGCCCAGCACAACCACGAGCAGCAGATCGAAAAGGATGAGCACATCGCGCTGGACGTCGATGCCGTTCTTGGTCCAGGTGACGGCGACCAGGAAGGCCAGCAGGGTGACCGCGAACAGCGGGGTAAAGACGCGGGTCAGCACCGGCGCCATGTTCTCGATGACGCTCTGCTTGGCCTCCACCAGCCACGCCGACACGATGATCGCAGCCATGGCGCCGCAAGGCAGCAGCCATGAATTGATGAATCCCTCGGCGTCAAGGCCGATGGCATCGAAGGTGCCTACGGTGAAGAGCACGAGCACGCCGCCGCCTAGTCCAATGAGGACGAAGTAGATCAACCACTCCCCGGTGAACCGGATGAAGTCCATCCGCCGCCGGTCAGAACGCCAATCACCGCCCACATATGCGACACCGACAACCAGCCACAGCGCGATCGGCAGGTGGATCGCCGTGAGCACAGTGGATTGCGAGTCATCGGCCAGCGGATAGGCGTTCGCGGCGACCGCGCCCACGATGAACAGCAACGCGAGCACCCCGATAACGCGCCGATCGACCCGGCGTTGCCAAGCGAAATAGGCGGCGAGCGCCGGCAGCGCGAAAAGGCTCACATTTCGCACGTAGAAGCCGGCATCGTCGCCTGAGATGTCAAGTCCGAACAAGGCCGGCACCTTGACCGCGAGCGCCGCGGCAGCCGCACAGAGCGCCATGACAAGCAGCTTGCGACGGGAACGGGCGGCGTCGGGCGCGTCCGGCTCCCCGGGCAGCACGAGCTGCTTCCACAGCCGCTCGGAATGCTCGCGAGCGAACTCCCGCGACACCTCATCAAGGCTGCCCATGCGTTTGACAGCGATGAGGAACGCCTCGTCGGCTCGCAGGCCCGCCTCGGTCAGATCGGTGATCCGGCTGCGAAGATGGTCTTCCAGCTCCTCGGCATCGGTGTGGAGCAGCTCCCGGCGGCGGTCCATGTAGGCCCGCCACTCGGCGATCTGGCCCTCCAGATCGTATTCGCTGTCGACGATCATCGTCCCGCCTCCCATGCCGGTGCCGTGATCGGCTTGATGGACTGTGTGCTGTTCCAGACGCCCCGCAGTGCGTCGACGACAGTGGCCCACTGGCGGCGCTGCTCGACGAGTTCGGCCAAGCCCTGGTCGGTGATGCGGTAGTACTTGCGGCGGCGCCCCGCTCGCGGGGTCTCCCAGGCCGACTCGACGTGGCCGAGCCGCTCCAATCGGTGCAGCAGCGGGTAGAGCAGGCCGTCGGTCCACTCCAGCCGCCCGCCTGACAGTTCGTTGACCTGCTTGAGGATTGCGTAACCGTAGCTCTCACCTTCGGCGAGGATCCCCAGTACGAGCGGCGTCGCCGACGCCGCGACGAGGTCTTTGGTGATGTGCATATGACCGCCTAACCCTAGGACTGCAATGCATGATACTTCTAGGTATAGCGATCACGCTACCTCGGCCGTGGGCCAAATACCGCCACTTCGTCTATGTCGCCTTCATCCCGCTCACTGCCCACGGGAACGGCATGGCGATCTGTAGCACGTGCGCCCATCGCGCCATTCAAGTCCTGAACACACCCGCTCGCTAGCAGAACTCGCGGTGGCGTGCGAGGTCGCCCAGCTGGCCCGGCTGCTCCAGACGACCAATGAGCCGATCCCGTCAAACTCATCACCATGCGCCTCGAGCTGCTACGTGTCAGGGCCTCGATCCGCGGCCCTTG
>JBKPBV010000135.1:0-5738 GCA_046727055.1 Actinomycetota bacterium
TGATCAACCCGGCAATATCGTCACCGGACAACGCAGCCCGGGCACTCGACTGGTCCGAGCATCGCCCGTAATCAGAGGGCATTGCATCGCCTCGGCGAGGGCCACGTACGCCGCGTCATAGGCGGAAAGATTGTGGCGGAGCTCCCAGACCCGATCGAGCATCGAGAACGTACCGTGGCGGGTGATACCCAACCAGCGAAACGTATCCAGGATTTCCCAGCCGCCGCGCTCGTCAAGCTCACCGCGACGAACGTGTCCGCGGACGGCGTTGGCGACCTCGGTGTCGATCAGATGGGGAACATGAACGTGCTCGTCAGGGGGAAGCGGTACTGATCTCAAGCGCAGCAACCATGCCATGATCACGGACGAGTCGGCAACGATCATCGCTCGGATCGGGACCGATCTAGATTCTCCAGAATCTGAGCCATCGTCATCTCGCGATGAGGAAGCGACTCAAGCAACGCAGCATTGTTGATCCGTCGAGATGCCTCCGCGAGCTCCCGGATCGCCACGGCATTGAGGGAACTGCCTTCGAGTTTCGCCATGCGCCCCAGCCGGTCGACCACTTCGTCCGGCACATTGCGCAAATACAACGTCCTCATGTTGCACAATGCTAGCGTCATGCCAGCAATTAGCTGCGAGCGTCGGGAATCGCGCGCCGCCGTGCTGAGGAGGAGGGAGCAGACACGCTTCATCGTCGGCGAGCGACGACGAAGTAGGCGGACTCCAAGCGCGATGCGCAAGCAGCTCAAAAAGAGTGCGACAGCAGGCCTACTTCTTCGCTGGTGCCCGCCAGCCCCGCTCGAACGGGAGTCGCCACGCATGCGGTGCGACCAGCTGATGAATGGCGTTCGGGCCCCATGAGCCAGGGCCGTACGGCCGGACCTGCGGCGGATCACGCAACAACGGCTCCGAGCGTTCCCACAGGCTTTCAATGCCCTCGGCGGTGGTGAACAGCGTGTGATCATCACGCATGGCATCCAAGATCAACCGCTCGTACGCCTCAAGGATGTCGCCGACCCGATCGGTCTCATGTGTTGAGAACTGCATGCTCAGCTTGTCGAGCTTCATGCCTGGTCCGGGGCGCTTGCCGTAGAACGAGAGCGAGACTTTGGCCTCGTCGGCAAGATCAAAAGTAAGATGGTCCGGACCGGACGAGCCGACCCCCGATCCTGCGGGGAACATGCTCTTAGGCGCCTCTTTGAAGGCAATCGAGATAATCCGCAGGCCCTCGGCCATCCGCTTGCCGGTCCGGCAGTAGAAAGGTACCCCGGCCCAACGCCAGTTGTCGATACCGCATTTCAAAGCAATGAAAGTTTCCGTATCAGAGTCCCGAGCGACACCCTCTTCCTCGCGATAACCGCTGTACTGCCCACGAACAATCTCGCGCGGCTCGAGCGGCAACATGGAGCGAAAGACTTTATTCTTCTCCTCGCTAATTGCCCGCGGTTCTAGTGCAGTCGGCGGTTCCATCGCCACAAATGCGAGCACCTGGAATAGGTGCGTCACCACCATGTCCTTATAGGCGCCGGTTACCTCGTAGAAGCTCGCCCGGCGATCCAGGCCCAGCGTCTCAGGGATGTCGATCTGGATGTGGTCGATGAAGTTGCGGTTCCAGATCGGCTCGAAGAGCCCGTTGGCGAAGCGGAACGCCAGGATGTTCAGCGCGGCTTCCTTGCCCAGGAAGTGGTCAATCCGGAAGATCTGGCGCTCTCTGAACGTCTCGTGCAACTGATTGTTGAGCGTGATCGCACTTTGCAGATCCGTGCCGAAGGGCTTCTCCATGACGACACGGGAGCGTTCGACGAGCTTTGCTTCGCGGAGAGTGTTGATCACCTTGGGCGCGGCGGCCGGCGGCACGCTCAGGTAGTGCAAGCGGCCGACTGGCCCACCGAGCTTCTCCTCCGCAACCTGAACCGCCTTGCCCAGGCCCTTGGGGCCGGCCGACTGCGGTAGGTAGGTGAGGCGCTCAGCAAAGGAGTTCCAGTGTTGCTCAGTCAGCGGGTGGTGGCTGAACTCGGTCACCGCCTGCTTGGCGAAGTTCCGGAATTCCTCCTCGGTGAAGTCCTCGAGTGAGGTCCCGATCACCTGGATGTCCGGCGCCAGCGCCGACAGAGCAAGATGCGCCAGGCCGGGAAGAAGTTTGCGACGAGACAGGTCACCGGTGGCCCCGAACAACACAATGACATGGGGTGGAATGGTTTCCATGGCGCGGCGTGCCTGGGAGCCTGGCGCTGGATAGGCGATGGTCTGAGCAGGTGTTTCTGTCACCCCTCGATGCTCCCACCTGCCGTGCAGCCTCAACAAGATGACCCTCTGTTTTGTGGAAGGGATGGCATTGAATGAACCCATGAGCCACGTGTTGCCGTACGCGGCCAACTGCTCGTTGCTGTTTACCGAGGTCGACCTCTTGCAGCGACCGGCGGCGGCTCGCGCAGCAGGCTTCGACGCGATCGAATTCTGGTGGCCGTGGCCCACTGAGCCGGTGCCATCGGATGCCGCTATCGACAGCTTCGTTGCGGCCGTACGGGACGGTGGTGTCCAGCTGATAGGTCTGAACTTCTTTGCCGGCGACCTCGCGGGCGCTGACTGCGGGGTGCTATCGATCCCCGCGCGGTCTGCGGAGTTCCGCGACAATATCGCGATCACGATGGGCATCGGTGACGCCCTGGGTGTACGTGGCTTCAATGCGCTATACGGCAATCGAGTGAGCGAGGCGACGCCCGAGCAGCAAGACGATCTTGCGGCCGAAAACCTGACGCTGGCGGCTAAAGCGGTGGCCGCAATTGAGGGGACAGTGTTGGTGGAGCCGGTTAGCGGCCCGAAACCGTATCCGTTGCGTAAGGCCCGCGATGTCGTGGCAGTCCTAGACCGGGTGAACGCGCCAAACATCGGATTCCTATGTGACCTGTTCCACCTGGCCAGCAATGGCGACGACATCGACGCCGCACTGGCCGCGTACGCCGCCAGGATCGCCCATGTGCAGATCGCCGACTATCCCGGACGTGGTGAACCCGGCTCTGGCACCCTCGACCTCAACCGGTACCTCAGCACGATCGAGGCAAGTGGCTACTCGGGCCATGTCTCTCTCGAGTACATCCCGACCACGAGCACCATCGACAGTCTTCGCTGGCTGCGCCAGCAGAAAGTGATCCGACAGTGAGGACCATTGCGTTCATCGGACTGGGCATCATGGGCGGGCCGATGGCCCGGCATCTGATCAAGGCTGGCCATACCGTGATCGGCTTCAGTCGCTCCCCCGGTCCGGTGGAGCGACTGATGGTGGCCGGTGGTAAGGGCGCCAACAGCGTCTCCGAAGCCGTGCAAGAGGCCGACGTGACCATAACGATGGTCCCGGATTCACCAGACGTGGAGGGCCTTGCGCTAGGCGAAGGTGGCATCTACGCCAACGCGCGGCAAGGATCGATCCACATCGACATGTCTTCCATCAGGCCGGATGTCGCAGCCAGGCTGGCCGACGCTGGTAAGGGTGCGGGGGTACGCGTGATGGATGCGCCGGTGAGTGGTGGCGAGGCCGGCGCGATCGAGGGCTCTCTCTCGATCATGGTCGGAGCGGACCGCGCGGACTTCGATGAGGCGAAGCCGATCTTGGACACGATGGGCACAACAGTCGTGCTGGTTGGTCCACCCGGCTCGGGTCAGACGGTCAAGGCGGCCAACCAATTGATCGTCGCGGGGACCCTTGAGCTGGTAGCCGAAGCTATCGTCTTCCTGCGGGCCTGGGGCGTTGATGCCGAGGCCGCAGTCTCGGTGTTGTCCGGGGGGCTTGCCGGAAGCCGAATCCTGGACCGCAAGGCCGCCAGCATGCTGGCAGGTAACTTCCAACCCGGCTTCCGGATAAACCTGCACCACAAGGACATGGGGATCGTGACCGCCGCGGCTCGAGAGCGTAACGCTGCCATCCCGCTCGGTGCGCTGACAGCACAGCTGGTCGGTGCGGCCCTAGCCCAGGGTGATGGCGACCTCGATCACTCAGCCCTGCTGCGAGGGGTCGAGCGCCTCTCGGGACGCGCGTGAACACGGGCGGACGCGCACAGCGCGTTGTCATCGCTCCGGACAAGTTCAAGGGCTCGCTGACAGCAGCTGAGGTCGCCGAGACGCTCGGTGCCGGCATGCGGGATGTGTTGCCAGGAGTTGAGACGATCATGTTGCCCGTGGCCGATGGCGGCGACGGCACCGTGGCCGCGGCCCTGTCAGCCGGCTTCGCCAAGATCATCGTCGGCGCTGTCGGGCCTACCGGTGAGCGCGTGCAGGCGCCGTACGCGCTGGACGGTGATCGCGCCGTGGTCGAACTCGCTGCAGTCGTGGGATTGAGCATGCTGCCCGGCGGTCGCCTCGACCCGCTCGGATCCTCAACGTACGGGCTCGGGCTGGTCATCGCCGATGCCATCCGGCGGGGGGCGACCACGATCGTGGTAGGCCTAGGCGGGAGCGCGTCAACCGATGGCGGCGCCGGCATGGTTCAGGCTCTCGGCGCACGGCTGCTTGACGCCACCGGCCGGGATCTCCCCCCGGGCGGAGGGCCACTTGCCGACCTCGCTCACCTCGACCTTGCGTCGCTCCCCGCCACACTCGACGGCGTCACGATCATTGTCGCTAGCGACGTGGACAACCCGCTGCTCGGCCCGCGCGGCGCCGCCGCGGTGTTCGGGCCGCAAAAAGGTGCTGGGCCGGAGCAGGTGGAGACCATCGAACGCAGCTTGCGGCACTGGTCTCAACTGGTCGGGAACGCGACGGGACGCGACGATTCACAGCGCGCCGGAGCCGGTGCAGCAGGTGGCACCGGCTTCGCCGCCCTGGCTCTGCTCAATGCAGAGATCAAGCCGGGCATCGAGTTGATCTTGGGTCTGATCGACTTCGACCGCAGGATCGCGGGCGCCGATCTTGTCGTGACCGGTGAGGGATCACTCGATGAGCAGTCGCTGGCAGGAAAGGCGCCTGTTGGCGTGGCGCGGGCGGCGGCCCGCGCGGGCATACCTGTAGTCGCGGTCGCCGGCCGCTTGCAGCTAAGCCCGCCGCGGCTGCAGCAGGCTGGGATCTCGGCCGCGTACCCGCTGACAGACCTGGAGCCCGATCTGGATCGCTGCATTGCGAATGCGAGCTCTCTGTTGCGTCGCGTGGGCGGACAAATTGCGAAGGAGTGGCTTGCCTGACTCTGCGCTTGTTATCTCCGGGAAAGTGGTCAAAAACAACACGTTTCGCTGCCGATCTCACGTTGCTGTCGACCGCTTTCCGGGAGAGGGAATGTGTTGGACTTGTGGCATGGTGACCGTGCCCGAGGAAGTCACGCGCTACCTCGACGCCGTGACGGCGCGGGTCCACGACGTCTTCGGTGATGGCCTGGTGGGGGTATACACGACCGGTTCGTTGGCACTCGGCGACTATCGCCCTGGCCGGAGCGACATCGATCTGATGGCGGTTGTCGTCAGCTCACAAGGTCTCGGTCTTCGGCGGCACCTGGTGCGCCAGCTTGATCATCGGGTGCTGGCCTGTCCGGCCGCGGGCTTGGAGTTTGTCTTGTACCCATTGACGACCGTTAGCCAGCCCACGTTGGATGCCGGGTACCTGCTCAACTTCAACACCGGACCAGCACTGCTGCCGGTAACGAGCTTCGACCCCGGAGACGGACCCGCGTTCTGGTACGCAATCGACCGCGCAGTCACCTGTCAAAGCGGTGCATCGCTGTACGGACCCGCCGCTTCGCAGCTCTTCGCAGC
>JBKPBV010000136.1:0-13245 GCA_046727055.1 Actinomycetota bacterium
CGCGCACCCGATTTCGGGCAGTGTCCACTCCGAGCATCTGGTGCCACGCAGCATGCTTGTGGACATGTTCACCGATCAGGAGATCGGCGAAGTGGACGACCTGCACACCTTCCCGATAACCCTCGAGGCTCATGAAGGCAAATCGCTGCTGGTGCTATGTCCGGGCGATCATCTGGCCGAGGCGCACCCGCAGGCGACCGAGCGGAGCAGTCCTGAGCTGCTCGCGCATCGCGCGCGTTGAATCCGCCTACTTCGTCGTCGCTCGCAGAGGGAACAACACCTCTGCTCCCTCCTCCTCAGCACGGCGGGCGCGATTACCGACGCTCGCAGCTCTTGCGGCACGCTCGCTAAGCCCGAGACGGCCGGTGAATCGGCGCACATCCTTGAGTGACGCCCTAAGCTCCAGGGCGCTGGTGAGGCCCGTCAGGCCGTGGTCGGGTTGAACTGAGAGCGCGCCGCTGTCGTTCTCATCCGTGACGGATGAGAGCAGGGCAGGACGTGGCGACCGCGGTGAGCCTGCGTGCGGCAGCGGGCCAGGAGTCGGGAGGAGGCTCGGTGGTCGGCGGACAGCGCGAGGCCGCGTTGCAGGAGCTGCATGACCGACACGCTAGCGAGCTGTGGCGGTTCGCTATGCGGCTCACCCACGATCGCCAGCTCTCCGAGGACGTCGTTCAGGAGGTGCTGCTTAAGGCGTGGAAGGATCCCAGCCTCGGCCAACGCGATGAGGCCGCTGCACGAGCCTGGCTCTTCACGGCATCCCGAAACTTGATCATCGACCGGTGGCGCAGCGCGGCGTCGCGGCACGAGCAGCGGATCGAGGAGGCGCCGGAGGAGAGTGTAGGCGATGCGACCAGTGCGGTGCTCGACCGGTGGTTGATCGCTGAGGCGTTGACCAGCCTGTCGGTTGAGCATCGGTCGGTGATCAGCGCCGCTTACTACGAGGGCAGGTCGGTCGCAGAGATCTCCGCCCGGCTCCGAATCCCAGAGGGCACCGTGAAGTCGCGGCTGCACTACGGGCTCAGAACACTCAGGTTGGCACTACAGGAGAAAGGAGTGACTCGACCGTGAATGCAACCCCCGACAAGTTCGCGCACTGGGATGCCGCATACGTGCTGGGCGCCCTGTCTCCTGCTGAGCGACGGGAGTTCGAAGAGCATCTGGCCGGCTGCCCGTCCTGCCAAGCTGCGGTCTCGGAACTGGCCGCCATCCCCGGTCTGCTGGCGCAGGTCTCGCCGGGGGACGCGGCGATGTTGTCTATGGCGGTCGACAACGATCCAGGTCGCGGGGAACCGTCCACCACTGGCGCTGCCGAGAAGGAGCTGATCGAGCCCGGTCCGCCGCCCTCATTGCTGCCGAAGATGATCAAGGCAGCGCGCGTCCGACGGCGTAAGATGCTGGCGGCGGTGGCGGGAATTGCTGCCGCAGTCCTCCTGGCGATCGGCGGTGTGGCGGTGGCTGCCGGGCTGCTCCCGCTGACGCCGGAAGGTCCACAGCGCGTCGCCTTCTCACCGGTTGTACCGACGTCCATAACCGCAGTCGCTGATGTCGTTCCCGCTGGGGACGGCACCGAGATCAAGGTGGAATGCCAGTACGGCGAAGTCAACGAGCCGCGGCCCGGCGGCGGGCATGAATACTATTCGATCTTCGTGGTTGACCGGTCCGGTAACGCGTCCGAGATCAGGAATTGGCCCGCGACCCCCAATAAGCAGATGCGACCGAGCGGCACCACTCCGTTGAAGGTCTCCCAGATAGCTGATCTTGAGATCCGCCAGACCGACACTAACGAGGTACTGCTGCGCGCCCCGCTCCGCTAAGACTCGTGTGCCGCGCGATCCAGAGCGCCCGGTGTTGCGCCCCGCTCCGCTAAGACCCGCAGGTACGCACGTACGCCCACGGTCGTAAACAGGAACGCACGTACGCCCACGGTCGCCGACGGGAACGCACGTAGACGTGCGTTCCCGTCACGCTGCACGCGTTGCAATGTGTGCATCGTGACAGGAGCGGACGTGTACGTGCGTTTCTTCCGGCAGTCGGGCGCACGTGCGTTTCTTCGGGCTGAGGGCCGGACCTGCGTTTCTTCCGGCCGACGGCGGGCGACGCAAGGGCCATCCCGCCGCCGCTAGGTTGAGGGCATGCCATCACCAGACCTCGGCATCCCTACCTCGGCGCTCGAGTCCGAATGCGAACGACTTCTCGACTTTGGCCGCCGCTTCCCGCATCCGCTAGGTGGCGCCGCGTGGCTCGACGCGACCGGCCAGCCCGACATGTCACGGCCGGTTTTTACCTGGATCACCGCGCGGATGCTTCACGTGTATTCCCTTGGTCACTTGATGGGCCGGGCCGGCGATGCTGATCTGGCGAAGCTGGCCCTCGCCGGGCTGACCGGCCGGCTGCTGGACGGTACGAACGGCGGCTGGTTCACCAGCGTCGACCCGGTCGGCGAGAGTCCGGATGAGAAGGCGTGCTACACACACGCCTTCGTTGTGCTCGCAGGCTCCTCGGGCACAGCTGCCGGGTTGACCGGCGCTGGCGATCTGCTCTCCGAGGCGCTTGAAGTCTGGGGGCTGCGGTTCTTCGACGATATGGCCGGCATGTTCGTCGATTCCTGGAACCGCGACTTCACCCAGCTCAACGACTACCGGGGAGTTAATGCCAATATGCACGCGGTCGAAGCTCTGCTCGCTGCGGCTGACGTAACTGGTGATCATGTGTTGCGCGAGCGGGCCCTTGGAATCGCGCGGCGGGTGGCGTTGGAGTTCGCGAAACCGCACGCATGGCGAATTCCCGAGCATTTTGATTCGCGATGGCACCCCCAGCTCGATCACAACCGTGATCACCCGGATGATCAGTTTCAGCCGTACGGGGCTACCGTCGGCCATGGCCTGGAATGGTCGAGGTTGCTGCTGCATCTGGAGGCATCTTTGGCTGATCCACCTGACTGGCTGGTTCCGGCCGCCGAGGAGCTGTTCGATCGTGCGGTGGCCGACGGCTGGGCGGTCGACGGTGCGGATGGCTTCGTCTACACCACTGATTGGGAAGGCACACCGGTAGTCCGGGAGCGAATGCACTGGGTGGTTGCCGAGGCCATCGCAGCCGCCGCGGCGCTGCGAACGCGGACCGGCGATGATCGTTATTCGCGCCTGGCCGCAACCTGGTGGGCGTACGCCGAGCGTTATTTCATCGATCGGGACAATGGCTCCTGGCACCATCAGCTCGACGCCGACAATCACGTCATCGAAACTGTCTGGCCAGGTAAGCCGGATCTCTATCACGCGGTGCAGGCCTGTCTCGTGCCCCGGCTGCCACTCGCTCCGAGCATGGCCGCGGCGCTACTCCACCGGACGGCCGATCAGTCCAGCGCCTCCACGCGGTAGAGGATCGCGTGCTCGGGATGCATGTCGGCAGCCATTACTCCGACCGAGGCTAACGCGGCGCCGGAGAGCACGAGGCCAGGGCCGCCATCCGCGAGCAACCCCCAGCCGAGCGCTCCGCGCTCGCCGGACGGCTCCCACTCCCTGGTAATCGCCCCCCACCACGGCGGTGGATTCAAGCCTGACGGCGGGCCGCCGACCGGGAGTGGCCGGATGCGGTAGTGCCGGTCCGGCTCCAGGCCGGGGAATCGCAGCCGACCGGGGAGCATCACCTCCGAGCGCCCGAGTAACGCGACCGCGTAAATGGCCGACGAGCGATCGGTGGAGACTACGCCATGCGCGGCGATGTTAGGGTCTGGAAAGTCGACGCGCACCAAATCGCCTCCCATGAGCAGCCGCCGGTTCGACTTGTAGAAATTGACCCATTCCTGGAGCTCGGCGAGCTCCTGCGCCGTCGCCGCCGTCAAATCCCATTCGATGCCAAGGTGCCCGAAGACGGCCGTAACGCCGCGGAAGGACAGATCGTGCACGCGGCCGGTGGTGTGCGAGCGAGTTGACGCGATGTGTGAGCCCAGCAGCTCCGGCGGCACGAGCTGAGAGGTCCAGCGGTTCATCTGCTGGCGTTCCAGCGGATCGATGCAGTCGCTCACCCAGATGCGGTCGGTGCGTTCCAGTATGCCAAGATCAACACGGGCGCCACCGGAGGAGCAGCTCTCGATCTCCAGTCCAGGATGTGCGGCCTTGATCTCGTCAACGAGCCGGTAGAAGGCGAGTGTCTGCTCATGCACGCCGGGCCGCCCGCCCGGCGCAGTGCCGGCATCGATCAGGTCGCGGTTGTGATCCCACTTGATATAGCTGATCTTGTATTCGGCGAGGATCTCAAAGATCGCATCCCGGACGTGGGTATAACACTCCGGGATTCCCAAGTTGATCACCTGCTGATGACGGGATTCGACCGGCAGCCGATCACCGGTAGCCATGATCCAATCCGGATGAGCGCGCGCCACTGCAGAGTCGAGATTGACCATCTCTGGCTCGAACCACAGACCGAACTCCATCCCCAGCCCGGTCACCTTGTCCACCAGGGGATGCAGTCCGTGCGGCCAAACCTCGGTTGACACGGTCCAGTCGCCGAGCCCGGCATGATCATTGCGGCGTGCGCCGAACCAGCCATCATCCAGCACGTAGCGCTCCACGCCGATGGCCGCAGCAGACTCGGCAAGCTCGACCAGGCGGTCCAGATCATGATCGAAATAGACCGCCTCCCACACATTGAGGGTCACTGGACGGGTGGTCGACGGATGGTGTTCTCGAGCACGGAGGAAGCGGTGGAACCGCCGTGCCACCGCGTCGAGGCCGGTGGCGTACGAGCCGTAGATCCAGGGAGTGCTGTAGACCTGGCCAGCTTGCAAGATCACTTCCCCTGGCAGCAGGAGTTCCCCACCGCCGATGACCTGGGCGCCTGTGAAGAGCCGCTCCGCATAGTGCGTATGGTTTCCGCTCCAGGCGGTGTGTACGGCCCAGATTTCGCCCTCGGCGAAGGAAAATCCCGGCTCGCCGACGTGCAACAGGGTGGCTGCGTCCGGTCCTGTCCGGCCCTTTCGCCCCTCACGGAGATGCACCCCAACACCAAGCGGACGCCGTTGCGGTACCCGTTCCTTGCCCCAGTGGCCGGCGAAATCCAAGATCTCTCGCGCATTCTGGGGCACTGGAAACGCGATCACGCAGTCGTTCACGGCGTAGGGGTCCGTGCCGGTGTTGATCACCTGCGCGCGTGCCCTGATGAGCCCGCCGATGGTCAGCTCGACAGTGAGAAGCAGTTGAAGCTGGGCGACCTCGTCTACAGCATCCACCTCCACCGACGCCGGCCCGGCGTTGATCAAGGGCGCCGGACTCTCGGTGGCGGTCACTGGTCCGCCGTCGACTCGGACCTCGGTGGCGGTGAACTTGGGCGACCACGCCCGCCCGGCTCGGGATCCGCTCAGGCCGGGGCGACCGACCCAGCCCGTCCAGTGCTCCGGCAGTACTGCGAGGCGAATCGGCTCGTCGACCACGTTCGGGCCGCCCGGGTCAATGTTGGAAAGGATCAACGCCTCGGCATCTGCGCGCTCCAACGGCCCGAGGTCCGCGCCCCAGTGCACGATGCCGGGTAGCTGCCCGTTGGAGATATCGAGTACGAGCGAGACGCCTTCGGACCGGAGGGCGATCACACAGTTGGCGCGTCCGACCATGGTCTCTCCTTGGAGCGCGATTTCGAACGTTCACCCTACTCAGGAAGAACAAACGTGAAGTGGTGTCTCACGAAACCCAACCGCGGTTTGTCAGGGCCTGTGCCTATGGTGAACCGATGAACCGGTCAGAGGTACTCGAGCATCGCATCCATGCCCAGCAGCTCGATCGAGCTGAGGCAAAGCGAGCGATAACCGATGCCGCTGTCTTCGACTTCGGGGTTCAGGACACCGGCCGGGACGGCGCGAGCTGGGCGCTGGCCAACCGCGGTGTCTCAGTCCGCGACGCGGCGGAGCTCGAAGCCAGCCCCGATGTGGCCTTGGCCTGGACACTACGGGCAGCCCCGCATTACTACCGACGCACGGATCTGCCGGGGGTTCTCATAGCTACCTCGCCTCTTTCGGATCGGGATGCCGCCAAGCGGGTGGTCGGCGACAAGCCGCTCAAGGAGGCCGGCATCTCCACCCTCACGGGACTCACCGAAGTTGCCGCCCAAATGCGTCGCGTCGTGACCCGTCCTATGGTCAAAGGCGAGGTCTCCACCCAGCTCACCGCACACCTGGATCCTCCCTACCTGCGGTACTGCAGGGCCTGCAACGCGACGCACTCATGGGAAGTTCCGTTCCGCGTCGGCGCTCTTTACGCCGGACTCGAGCTCGAGCCGGGCACCTCACCGCCTGTGTTGCGGCGCGTTCCCGACTGGCCGAGACGCCCGCCCGGACCTGCAGCGGACCCAATGGCTGCGCCCGAGTCGCTGCAGCCGATCCGCAATTATCTGAGGTTCCTCAGCCCAGCTACACCGACCGATGTCGCTGCCTTCCTTGACTCGCCGGTTGCCGAGGTCAAGGCGCACTGGCCAAAAGACGCGGTCGAAGTGAGTGTCGATGGCCGGCAAGGGTGGATTCTCGGTCAGGTCGGCGGCATCGAGCATGATCGAGAGCTGCTGCGACTGCTGGGCGGCTTCGACCTGTTTCTCCAAGGAAAGGACCGAGACCTGATCGTGCCCGATACCAGTAGGCACAAGGAGCTATGGCCGATTTTGGGTCGGCCCTGCGCGGTGCTGTCCGGCTCTGAGGTCGTCGGCTCTTGGCGACCGAGGACGGCCGGCACCGGGTTCACGCTACGCCTCTCCCTGTGGGCTCCACTGTCCAAGCGGATCCGCAAGCACCTTGAGACCGAAGCAGAGCGGCTGGCGGCGCATCGGGGCCTGGCGTTGGCGTCGATCGTTGAGGAGTGAATCAGAACGTGTTATCCCGGACGGCTGGACTTGCCGAGGCGACGTGGGTCGAGCTAGCCAAAGCCGCCAGCCCTCGGGCCGGGCGGTGGCTGCTCATTGTGTCCGCACTCGTGGGGCTGCTCGTCGCCGTGGTGGTGGCGATTACGACTACGGCTCAGGACCGCACCTTTGCTCTGACATCGTTCTATGTGCAGAGCACCATCTCCTTGCCACTGCCCTTCGTGAGCATCTTGCTGATGACCCGAGACTTCGGCCGTCAGGCCATGTCGCGGATTCCTGTGCCCGCCGCCTCGGCCAGCCGCATGGTCGCCGCAAAGCTGTTCGCGAGCATGATCATCGCCGTGCTGGCTGCTGGATACGGCATCGCGCTCAGTGCCCTGGCTACGAGCCTGTCACCGGCCGCGGCCGAGGGTCGGTGGACGGGTGTCGGGATGATCATGCTCGGCAGCGTGCTGGTGCAGCTCATCGCGCAGCTGGTTGGAGCTGGTTTTGGCCTGCTGCTGATGTCCAGCGCCGCCGCCATTGTCGCCGATGTCGTCATCCCGCTGGGACTCTGGGTCATCACCGGCGCTGTCCCTGGACTACATGGCCTGCAGTCGTGGCTTACTCCTTTCGCATCAGTGGGGAACCTGCTATCCGGCCATATGAACGCCCAACACTGGGCTCAGGTCGGCGTCGTCGTGCTGGTGTGGGTTATCGCGCTTAATGCGGCCGGGGTGCTCCGGCTCCGTCGCATCACCAGGCCATCGTTAATGTCGCCTCGTGGCAAGTAGGCCTGAAGCAGACACGGCCGAGGTGATCGCCTTCAGCGACGCCGCCGAGTTCGAGGCATGGCTGGCCGAGCACGTGGACCGCAGCGCTGGAGTCTGGCTCAAGATCGCCAAGAAGGGGTCCGGCGTGGCAACGCTGACCGACGACGAGGCCGTCGACGTCGGGCTGTGCTACGGCTGGATCTCCGGCCAGCGCAAGGCGCTCGACCAGGTGTACTACCTGCAGAAGTACGTCCCACGCCGAGCGCGCAGCCGATGGTCTCAGGTGAATGTGCGCAAGGTCGAGGAGCTCCTTGCGGCAGGGCGAATGCGACCGCCTGGTATGGCTGAGGTGGAGGCTGCCAAGGCCGATGGACGTTGGGACGCCGCGTACGCGTCCCAGAAGGAGGCTACCGTCCCAGCTGATCTTGCTGCCGCTCTCGCCGCGAGCCCCGTGGCATCCTCGGCCTTCGATTCGCTCAGCAAGACCGCCCAATATGGCGTGATCCTGGAGGTTGTGACCGCGCGCACTGAAAAGACCCGGGCTGCGCACATCAGCAAGGCCATAACCGCCTTGGAGGCGAGCGGCACGTAATTCCCCGGGGCATCAGCCTCCAGGCGGGCGCTCCCAGACCACCTCGTCGGGTGACTTGTCGCGCCGCAGACCACGCCAGACCGGGTGGCGCAGCCGTCCTGGTTCGGTGAGCTCGCCGTACGACACCTCGCCGACCAGAGACGGCGTCACCCAATGCGCGTCACGCGCGTCCTCGCGAGGAACATCAATGAATGGCGAGGTCTTGCGGCCCAGCTTCTCCAGCTTGGCCTGGATGTCGTCGAGCTGGCGATCGTTGAACCCGGATCCCACGCGGCCGACATAGTGTAGGCCGGTCTCAGTCGGAATCCCCATGAGCAACGATCCGACTCCGCCCCCACGGCGGCCCTGGCCCTCTCGCCAGCCGCCGATCACGACCTCCTGCACCCGATGCAGCTTGATCTTGAGCCAGGTATGGGCACGCCGCCCCGGCTGGTAGGTCGAATTGCGGCGCTTGGCCACGACGCCCTCGAGTTGAAGTTGATCAGCGGTCTCTCGTGCCGCTCGCAGATCACCTTCGAAGATCGGCGGTACCTGGATGCGCGAGCCAGGCGTTGCGGGCACCAGTTCTTCCAAGATGCCCCTCCGCTCTTGATAGCTCCTCTTGATCAACGATTGGCCGTTCAGCTCGAGGATGTCGAAGAGCATCAGTTGTGCTGGGTAGGTCTTGGCAGCGCGGTCGATGTCGATCGGTTTGGTGAGGTTGATCCGATGCTGCAGCAGGCCGAAGTTGGGTCGTCCGGCGGCGTCGGTGACCACAATCTCTCCGTCCAAGATCGCGGTCTGGACGTTGATCTTGGTGAGTTCTTCGGCCACCTCGAAGTAGGCGTTGGTGTCGTCCCGACCCTTTCGGCTGAGCAGCTTTACGCGCCCAGCGGCGAGGTAGGCGATGGCGCGTACCCCATCCCACTTCATCTCGAATGCCCAGCCGGCTTCATCTCCGAAGTTCGCCTCGTCGACCACGGTGGCGAGCATGGGTTCCACCTGTTCGGGGAAGTCGAAATCTGCTGTCGAGCGTCCTAGGACAGCGCTTGTCGAAGGCCCTTCTCGATCTTCTGGATCGGTCTCCATGAGGTGCATCAGCCAGTTCTTCTCCGGTTGCGAGTCGCCGCTGCCGGTGTGGATCAGCGCAAACTTGCGGACGCCACCAAGCCCGCCGCCTGGCTGGCCGAAGAGCGTGACGACGACTTCTTTGCCCTCACGCCACTTATGCAGCCGATAGGTCCCGGTATCCCAGACCCGCATGGTGCCGGCGCCGTACTGGTCCTTCGGGATGCTGCCGTGGAACGTCAGGTACTCCAGTGGATGATCTTCAGTCCGGACGGCGAGGTGGTTGACGCTCGGATCGGTCGGCGGAGCCTTGGGCACCGCCCAACTGGCCAAAACACCATCGCGTTCCAGCCGGACGTCGTAATGCAATCGACGGGCATGGTGTTCTTGGATGACGAACCGGAAGCCGTCAGCTTGCTCGCCCGGTGGTCCGGCTGGCACCGGCTCTGGCGTCCTGGCGGAATCGCGCATGCTCCGATACGTGGCGAGCCGATCCCCATCGGCGCTTGGAGCCAACGGCGCAAGCGGATCACCAAGGTCGGCAAGTCGCGCGATGACCTCTTCATACTCGAGTTGCCGCAGGTTCGGATCTTCCAGTTCTTCCCAGGTCCGCGGCGCGGCAACCCAGGGTCGCTCCCGGCCACGCAGCGAGTATGGCGAAACGGTGGTCTTGGCACCGTTGTTCTGGCTCCAATCGATGAACACCTTCCCCTCGCGCTGGGAGCGTTTCATCGAGGAGATCACCAGGTCGGGATGATCAGATTCCAGCGCCCGCGCGAGCTCGCGCGCTATCTCCGTAGCCTGCTCGGGTGTCTGTGAGCCGTCAAGGGGCGCGTACAAGTGGATGCCTTTGCTTCCGCTGGTGACCGGCACCGGGTCGTGTCCAATGTCGCGCAGGATGTCCCGAACGAGTTGCGCAATCCAGGCACAGTCGGCCAGCTCCACGCCCGGACCGGGGTCAAGATCAAGAACGAGACGATCAGGGTTCTGCGGCCGCCCGTCGGGTCCGAACCGCCACTGTGGCACGTGGATCTCGAGGGCTGCCAGCTGCGCCAGCCAGGTGAGTGTCGCAAGATCATTGATCACTGGGTAGTCGTTGTCGTGATCGCGGTGTGAAATTGTCCGGCGCTGCACCCAATCCGGCGTACCGGCGGCCAGATCTTTGTTGAAGAAGACCGTCGGCGACTTTCCCTTGACCTCACCCACGCCGTCGGGCCACCGTTTGCGCGTCGCAGGCCGATTACGCAGATGCGGGAGCATGGTCGGGCCGACCTGTGCGTAGTAGGACAAGACATCAGCTTTGGTCGTCTGGGTCTTTGGGTAGAGCACCTTTTCCAGGTTGGTTAGCTTGATCGTCCGGCCTTCGACGGTCACCACCTGGTCCTGGGATGCCTTGGCCATGAAGCCAGTATCGGCTTGTCAATCTCACGGCGAAATCCACCTGTCCGGATTCTGTGAAGTCGGAGTGGGTAGTAGTCCTGACATGAGGGCGATCTGGAAGGGAGCCATCACCTTCGGTCTGGTGAATGTGCCGATCAAGCTTTATCCCGCGACCGAGGACCACGACATCGGCCTGCATCAGGTCCACGACGCCGACGGCGGGCGGATCCGCTATCAGCGCCGCTGCGAAGTGTGCGGAAAGGTGGTCGAGTACGCCCACATCGACAAGGCGTACGCGGAGGGCAAGACCACCGTGGTGCTCACCGATGAGGATCTGAAGTCGCTCCCGGAGGAGCGCAGTCACGAGATCGACGTTGTGGAGTTCGTACCGTCGGAGCAGGTCGATCCGATCATGTTCGACCGGAGCTACTTCTTGGAGCCGGACAAGGCGGCCGGAAAGCCGTACGCGCTGCTTCGGCGAGCGCTTGAGGAGACCGATCGGACCGCCATCGCGCAGTTCTCGCTGCGCCAGAAGACCCGACTGGGTGCCCTGCGGTCCCGCGGAAAGGTCCTGATGCTGCAGTCGCTGCTGTGGGACGACGAGGTGCGGGAAGCTGATTTCCCGAGCCTGAAGGACGGAGCGCGGGTCTCGCCCCAGGAGCTGAAGATGGCATTGTCGCTGATCGACAACATGTCCACCGATTTCAGCCCGGCCAAGTTCAGTGACGAGTACCAAGATCAATTGCGGCAGCTGATCGCCGCGAAGCTTGAGAAAGGCGACGCCTTGGACACGGCCGCCACTTTCGGTGCGCAGGAGGAAGATCAGGCCGACCGCGGTGAAGTCGTCGATCTCCTTGAGGCACTGCGTCGCAGCGTCGAACAGAACCGCGCCGCTCGGAAGGGTGCAGCGACTAGGTCCGCGGCTAAGAGGAATGCGGCGAAGAAGGCCACTGCCAAGAAGGCGCCGGCCAAGAAGGCGCCGGCGAAGAAGGCGGCCAAGAAGGAAACGGCAGGGAGATCAGCCAAGAAGGCCAGCTGACCTGCCGACGGGGAGACTTCCAAGCGGCGAGCGTCGGCATTGCGCGAGCAGCTCCAAAACAGGGTAGGAGGAACACATGGGTATCGGAACCGGCATTGTCTTGATCGTGATCGGGGCGATCTTGCTCTTTGCACTCAACATCGACATGCCGTTTGTGTCAGACGACACGCTCGGCATCATCTTCATCGTGGCTGGGGCGTTGGCGCTGATCTTGGCGCTGATAATGCAGGCGCAGCGCAGCCGGACCAAGCACGTAGAAGAGAAGCGCTACGACGGTGCCCCTCCGGTGGTCTGACCGGCGCTCTTTTGCAGCGGTGCCACACATGGCGCACCGCCCTTAGTCTCGCGACAGCGGCTTCCAGCCTGAGCTGGGGCGGGGCAGACCGCCTCGAAAGGAGCCGACACGCGGCTTCCCGTCACACGGTGGCATCCTGCGTGCCATCTACGATGGTGCCGATCGCGCGATGGTGCGGGCTCTTCGGCGTTCCGATAAGATCTTGCGCTCAGCGGAGAATCTCATTCTTGGGGGAAGATCTCATGTCGGTAGAGGATGTGGCGACAAGCGTGTCCTCTTTCGATCACGACCCAGCGGCCTCCCTCCTGCACATGCGAGCGCAGGGTGTCAGTGTGCTGATGCAGCTGAGAACGACTCGGCTGCCGGTGATCTTGCACTGGGGTGCTGATCTTGGGGATCTTGATGGGTTGTCGGCCGAAGCGCTACTAGCCGCATTCGGTCCGACCGGCCCCGATCCGCTGCCCTCGACGATGTCTTCGCTGGTACCAGAATCCTCCGCTGAGTGGAGTTCGCGCGCAGCCCTTGCCGGATCCCACGACGCCCACACATCGGCAGCCTCATTCACGCTCAGCCGTGCGCGGCTGATCAGCCACACTCAGGTCCTACCCGGGCTCACCCAGGTCGGCGCCGATACCGCGATCATCGAAGCGGAGGATCCGGTCAACGGGCTGAGCCTTGACCTCGCGATCCAACTCACTGCCAACGGTCTGGTCCGCTGTCGCGCGGGTGTCACGAACAAGAACGTCGTGGACTATCGGCTGGAAGGCCTCGAGCTTTTCCTGCCGGTCAGCGATTTGGCCACGCATCGCGTCGAGTTCGATGGAGCGGCGCTGTCGACGGTGGCATTGCGCTCGGGCTCCTGGTCTGTTGATCATGGAGTGTTCGACGACCGGGCGGCCCACCTGGCCCTGGCGGAGGCAGGAACTGGCTTTCGGCGCGGTCAGGTATGGCAGGTGCACGTTGCCTTCAGTGGCGCGGTCCAGCATCGGGCAGAACGTACGGCCTATGGCAGGACATATCTCGGTGGCGGCGAGCTCTTGCAGGCGGGGGAGATCGTACTCGGCATCGGTTCGGCCTACCACTCGCCGTGGGTTGTCTGGACTTGGGGTGACGGGCTCGATGCGGCCGCCGGGCGCATGCACAGGCACTTGCAGCCAGAGGCGCCACGCGACAACCGCGTCATCTTCGACGCCGGGGCGCCCGCATTCGCTCGCTATGATCGGCAGGCGATGCTCAGCCTCGCCGAGTATGCGGCGGCGGTTGGGGCTGAGACGTTCCTGCTCGACGTCGGATGGTGTACGCG
>JBKPBV010000137.1:0-11148 GCA_046727055.1 Actinomycetota bacterium
GCGGAGGACGCCGCCGGCGCCGATCGCGGCGAGTTGTTGATCATCACCGATCACGCGCACATTCGCACCGCGATTGATGGCGAACTGGACGGCGGTATCGAGCGAGAGGGTGTCGGCCATGCCGGCTTCCTCGATGATCAACAAGGTCGACGGTCCGATCGCTGCCGCCCAGTCCGGAAGGTCGCCGTGCTGGAGGGACCAGGTCAGTTTGGCGAGTGTGTCGGTGCGGATGCCGGTCTGCTCGCCGAGGACCGCAGCCGCTGCCGCCGAGGGGGCCAGGCCGATCACCTGGCCGCCGTCTTGGGTCCAGGCCAATGCGAGGGCACACATCGCGGTGGTCTTGCCCGCGCCGGCGGGAGCGATTCCGAGCTGCACACGAGCCCCCGAGGTGCACATCTGCCAAACCAGGGACGCCTGCCCCGCATCGAGGGCGCTGCCGTTTGCCGCCATCTCCAGCAACGCCAGATCCACCGCCGTGTCATCGACGGCCGATCCGTCGCGTCGTCCGGCGGTGGTGATGAGGCGCTGTTCGGCATCGAGGATCCGCTGCGATGTGTAGAGGTCTGCGCTGGCGACGGTATAGACCGACGAGCCGTCGACCCGACGCAACACCTCGGGTTCCTCGATGCCGTCGTGCGGTGGGGCCAGGGCAACCGACCGACAATCGAGCACCTCGTCGACCAGCAAGTCCACCAGCACACTTGCCCGCTCGACGGGCACATCCGCCGTGCGGATCTGCCGTTGTGCCTCGGCGCGGACATGCCACATCTGCCAGGTGGAGCGGCTTTCCTCCATCACGGCCAAGATGTGATCGGCTTTCTGTGCGATCCAGCGGGCATCGGCGATCGTGGCGGTCTCGGCGGCCGGGGCAAGCGCCGTCTGCACCATCGATGCGACGGCGCCGCGTCCGCCCAGCACTGCTGCCGCTTCGTTCAGCCAGGTGGAGCGTTGTTCGGTCAGGGATCGGGGTTCGTGTTTGGCGTCGCGGGTCTCTAAGGTGGCCTGCTGGGCCAGGTGCAGCGCTTCGACAGGTGTCGGTGGTCGACCATGATCTTGCTGGAATTGGATCGCGAGCTCGCCGCGGCGGGTGTTGATGTGGGCGCGCCGTGTGGACCAGCGCTGGTTCAGGCGGGGGTCGACAGCGACGATCTCCCGGATCGGCCGTTTCGCCGGGTCGGTGCCGGGCCGTTCGGCGAACCGCACCCCCAGATTGTCGCGAAGGTGCTGTTCCAGCGCGGTGTTGTAGGTCTCCGACGCGGCGACGTTGGCTTTGAACAGCACCCGGCCGTCGATCGACAGCCACCGTCCGTCGAGGGTCTGGACCTTGTTCGCGACCGCGACGTGAGTATGGAGATCGGGGTCGCCGGCCCGGCTGTCCCGGTGGGTGAACGCGGCCGCGACGAGGCCCCGCACATTGACCTGCCGGATGCCTTGCGGCCCAGTGCGGGTGAACAGGGCATGCTTCTCAATGAACCCCAACGCGTCCTTCACAGCGGTCTGGTGGGCCCGTTCGATGACGGCCGCCACTGCTGGGGCGGCGACCGCCCACAAGGTCGACACCGACTTCACCGGCGAGAACGTCAGGTCGTAGCCAGCCACCGTCTGGGTCCGTGGCCGCGAGTCTTTCGCGATCTGCCCCGCCAGTTCCCGGGCGTCAATCGGCTCCCGACCATGCTCGGACAGGAAGAACTCCCGTGCCACCTGAGTGCGCACCCGCGACCGGTCAGCCGCTGCGATCGAGGCGTCGGCCGGCCATCCGATGGCCGTGTTGAGCGCCGCGATGCGGTTGGCCACCTCGACTCGAAACGGGCGCAGATCGTTGTCGACGATCTTGAACGGCGCCCCCAGCCGCGCCACGTTCTGAAAGTCATGCAAAGTGAGGTCTGGTCCTTCCAGCTGCTGCTGCCGCAGCTCGGCCAGCGGATGCACACCGCAGCCAAACAAGGCTCGCATCTGCTCCGCGGTCACAGGGTCGCCGGCGGCCAGTCCGTCTATCCCATCCAAGCCAGAACCGATCCACACCCCAGGGGACTCACCACGTTCGGTGTAGTACGACGCCAGCCCGGTGTGACCTTTCTCGGTGGCATCCAACGCCGCCACCTGCCGGGTCAAATAGTCATACCCAGACCCGGCGGTGAGCTTGTGAACACTCATCGTCACAACCCCGAAAGGCGATTCCGCCCGCAGGGCGGTCACGCCGACCCGGGGGTACGTCCCCGCGTGCATCAGGTGTGTTCGACTCGAAGCTTTGAGAGTTCGAGGGGGTACGTCGGACGGAGGCACCGCGGTCTGAGACAGGATTTTCAAATATAGAGGCGGTGTAGACCAGGCCAATAGACGGAGGGTGATGAGTTAGCAGGGGGATCTGGCATGTGCAGCGTCATGAGATGAGTCGCGTAGCAGAAACGACTAACGGGGGGGAGTGCCGGGTTATGGCTGGTGCCATCACCCGTCGACAAGTCCGTCCCACGCCCACCGCGGGATGTGAAGCCCGTGCGGGACGTCCTCTGCGGCCCGGTGGTATGGGACATCGTGGTCACGGTCGTCCAGGCGAAGTAGTCGTGCAGCACCTGTCGGAGCCGGTCGTCGATGGCAAGGCCGACGTCGACCAGCGCTCGATCGAAGCAGGCGACACCTCGACGGTCCATCTCCTGGTGCGGACCGTTGCCGCTAGGCATCCGCACAACAGAGGTCTCATCGCCGTAGCAGTCTGAATACGTCGTTGGGTCACCGAGTGACGGTTAGTTTGGTGGTGTCCTCCTGACTTATGTACGGCATTCCTACCCGTGTTTCCCCAGTCTTGAGGAGTTTGTATGAGCACCATGGCGACCCCGGCCGCAGCCGAGGAGAGCAAGGCCCGCGAGGCAGCTAACGCCAGCCCCGAGTCGAAGCCGCTGGACGCCCTGCACACCGCGTACGGCGATACAACGATCGCCGACCAGGTTGTGGAGAAGATCGCCGGTATTGCAGCCCGTGAGGTTCCCGGCGTCTATGCCATGGGTTCCGCCGTCGGGCGGGCATACACCAGCATGACACAGCGCATGCCTGGCCAGCAGCAGAGCGTGTCCGGCGGGGTGAGTATCGAGAAGGGTGAGCGTCAGACCGCGATCGGTGTGTCGATCGTGGTGGAGTACGGCGTTTCCATCGTCGAGGTCGCCGACAACATCCGCGACGCGGTCATCAAGAGTGTGGAGTATGGCACCGGGCTGGATGTCGTCTCGGTCGATGTGAACGTCACCGACGTGCACCTCCCCGCCGAGTACGACACCGGTGCCGACAGCACCCCCGCCCCGTCGACGGGCTCAGCAACCCTCGCCTGAGCCGACGCGGCCGCCGGATGCCTTGGGCCCCCTGGTAGCCAGGTCGGCACGGCCACCCCGACGGTCGGCCTGGCGTCTCCTGATCGCCAACATTCATCAGCAAAGGAACACCGACTGTTATGTCCACATCCCAGTTCGCCGTGATCGTTGGGATTGCGCTCGGCGTCGTGGCCGTCTTCGCCGGTTTAGTCTCGTTCTTGATCGTTTTGCTGTTTGCGGCGGCCGGGTTGGTGATCGGTCGGTTGCTTGAGGGCAAGCTCGACCTCAAGGCGCTGGTCGGCCGGTCCACCGAACGGCGCTGACCCCGTGGCATCCACCGTTGAGGCCATGCCCCGCCGAGCGGAGGCGCCCGGCCGGGGACGGCTGATAATAGAGCACAAAGTGATCGAGAAGATTGCCAGCCAGGCCGCCAGCGAGGTCGCTACCGCCGGTGGCAGCAGCGGCGGGTTTCTCGGTTTCGGCTCGCACACCGACCTTTCGGCCCGCCCAAAGGTCGACGTCGAGTTGTCGGGCGGGACTGCCTCGGTCGACATCGCGATCACCGTCGCCTATCCGACGCCGATCCGCAAGGTCACCGAGCAGGTCCGCCAGCATCTGATCGACCGGGTGGGTGAGCTGACCGGGGTTGAGGTGACCCGGGTCGATATCACCGTCTCCGCTTTTCACCGCGAGGCCAATCCCGGCACGGAGGCTCTTCGGTGAGCCGCTCCGAAGCGCGTTCGAACAAGCTGCGCCGCCGGCCGGCCCGGACCATCCCCGCCAGCATCGTGGGCGTGGTTGTGCTGGCGGTTGGCGTTGGCCTGGTCTGGATCACGGTGTTGCGGCTGCTCAATGGCAGATGGCCGAGGTTCTTGGGTGCGGTCCACGAATGGTTGGCCACGCTGCGGTGGGGGTCCACCATTACGATCGTGATCAGCCTCGCGGCCGTCGCGGTCGGGCTCATCTTGCTGTTCTCCGCCTGGAAGCCCGGGCAACCGAACGCCATTGTCCTGCACGTCGACGGCAGCGGTGACGTGGCCGGGACGACCGAGTTCGTGATGATGCGCCGCTCGGTTGCCCGACTGGCAGCGGGCCACGCCGACGTGGTCGACGGCGTCGATTCCGTCTCGGCGACTGTCAGATCGCGCAGGATCACCCTGTCGGTCAAGTCCCAGTCGGAACAGCGCAGCCAGCTCGCCGATATGGTCACCAATCGGGTGCGTGAAGCCCTGCAGGGTGTTGGGCTGCAACCGATGCCAAAGATCACCACTACGGTCCACACCCAGCGGTTGTGACCACCCCTGAGTTGGCTTTCTGCACGGAGGCAGGCACGACATGAGACGACGCTCGGGACTGCTGAACCGGGCATGGCTGGCCGTGATCGGACTCGTCGTCTTGCTGGCCGGGATCGTGGCGGCGCTGATCGCGCTGGGGCTCCTGGCCCGCATCACCACCGCCATTGGCATCCGCCTTGGCGTGCCAGCTAGGTCGAGCAAGGTTCTCGGGTCCGGCGTCGGCGCATTCTTCGACCAGCCGGTGGTTGTGGTGGCGGTCGGTCTTTTCGGGGTGATTCTGGGCGCTATCGCCCTGGCGTGGCTCATGG
Source organism: Actinomycetota bacterium (assembly GCA_046727055.1). GTDB lineage: Bacteria > Actinomycetota > Actinomycetes > Propionibacteriales > Propionibacteriaceae > Microlunatus. Next base: position 4,903 of record JBKPBV010000137.1, read on the forward strand.
CCCAGATCCCGCGGACCGACGCGGCCAAGCCGTTCCGGCTTCAAGACGACGCCGTTCGCGGTCTCACGATCTGCCGCGCAGACGTGCTGACCGACGCCGTCGAAGCCGACGCCGAGCGCCTGCTGGGTGTTGCCGACGCGTCTGCGGTCTTGCGGGGCAGCGCCCGCCAGCCCGAGCTGACCCTAAAGGTCACGGTGAACGACCGCACCGACATCCAGCGGCTGCTGCACTCCCTGCAGGCTGAGACAGTGGCCCGCCTGGTCAGCGCCATGGAGACGCCACTGAAGCACCTGGCGGTCCAGGTTAACGTGACCACTAGCCGGCATACGGCCGACCGGATCACCATTTAGATGACTCGCGAAGGTCAGCAGCCCGTCCGGCAGAAGCGAGAAGTCACAGCTCGACGCGACGACGCAGGACACGAGGGCTTGTTTCAGAGAGGGGGTTCAGTCTGTGAACTGTGCGACCGGTACCGGCCCCGGCCAGGAATATCACCGCGACCCCCATTCGTCGGTCACGGTTCCGGCGGCGCGGGCTGACTTCGCTGTGCCGTCCTCACATGTCGCCGGGGCACCCTCACCGCCTCGGGTGTTCAGTGAAGCGACCACGGTGGCGCGGGCTCAGGACGGTGACACCGACGCCTTCGAGCAACTGGTCCGCTGCTACGAAGCAGACTTGTTCCGGCTTGGCTTCCGGATGCTGTCCGATCGGGGCGAGGCACAAGACGCCGTGCAGGACACGTTTGTTCTGGCCTGGCGGTGGCTGCCGAGCCTGCTCGATCCGGAGGCGTTCCGCGCCTGGATCTACCAACTGATGACTCGCCGCTGCCTCAATATCCTCCGGGTTCGCGTCCGGCGACACACCGCCGTCACCTGCGGTCCCGATTTCGAGCTCGAAGCCCGGGCCGGCAGGCCCGTGCCGGCCCGCAGCACAACCGACCCTGAGGCGGCTGCCCAAACCAGCGCCATGCAAGACTGCCTGACCGCGGTGCTTGCCACCCTGCCTCCAGACCAGCGGGCCTGCTGGGTGCTACACGAGATGCACGAACTGACCTACCCAGCGATCGCCCGTGCCATCGGGGTTCCGGTCAGCACCGTCCGGGGTCGGATCGCCCGCGCACGACTCCAGCTTGCGAAAGGAATGACGGCATGGCGCTAACCGGCACCACCCCGACCCCTCCCAGGCAGACCGACCCGAACCGGCTCGGCTGCGGACGCAGCATCGACGACGTATGGGCCCGCGTCGATCTACCACCCGACCCGCACGAACAGACCTGCCCCGACTGCCAGGCGGCCCGTCACGACTTGAGTGATCTGGCCTCGGCCACGCGCGGCATCGTCGCCGCCGACAAGGCCGATCCCGCACTCAGGCTCGACTCCGGAGCGATCACCGGCATCCTCGAGATCGCCCGCGCCGAAGTCCGCCGCGGCCGCCGAATCCCGATGGAACAACCCCGGCCCGGCGCGGCCGGTGACGAGCTGACGGTCAGCGAGCAGACTCTCGCCAGCCTTATCCGACGCACCAGCGACGAGATCGATGGCCTCGAAGCCCGCCGCAGCGCAGTCGCGCTCAGCAAACACGACCCGCTGAATGAGGATGCGCCAAAACCGGAAATGCGCCAGCCTGAGACGCTATCGGCGCCCGCCGAGATCACCGTCGATCTGCGAATCAGCGTCGCCCCGAACGCAGCCATCCCTGCCCTCACCCGCCTGCTGCGGGACCGGGTGCGTACAGCCATCGAGCTTGAGGTTGGAATAACGCCAACCGTGATCAACATCACCGTCGAGGACATCCACGGTGTGTGAGGTCGAACCCCCGACCGTCGACGTCCGCAGACCCGCCTCGCCGGCGTCGAGGCAACCTCGCCGCCAGCACCCGGGCGCCGACGCGGCCCTGCTGGACAGCCTGGCCGCTGCCGTGCTCGCCACCCACGGGGTGCTCCGGCTCGAACCCACGCTGCAAGGCTCTCTGCGCCGGTTGATGACCGCCACCAAACAACAACTGCCCGGCCCCGGCCGATTGACCGCCACGGTCCCTGGCTCCGAAAGGATCACGGTCACTCACCGTCCTGGACCAACTGGCCGGGCCGAAACCCAGGTCAGCGTCCACATCGCCACCTCAACCATCGCCCCGGCACGGCAGATCGCTCGCACCGTCCGCCAGTCGATCGTCGACTGCCTCCAACTCAACGGACACCAGCCTGGCCTGATCCACGTCAACGTGCTGAGCATCGAACCAAGCCCCGTCCCACCAAGCAGCACGTGAGGTCGCAAAACCAATGTCCCGGACAAACGCCGAGCTGGCGATTGAATGTGATGTGCGGCGCTCGGTCGTCCTCTAAGGTGAAGGAAGCGATGAGGCGGTAAGCCTGACCCGCCTGATCTCGGCCCAGAGGGCTGAGCACGGTGTTCCGCACGCGGGCGCTGTGCGCATCCTGGAGCTGCTGGACCGGCTCGGACTGGCCGACGTAGCCGTCGCGTGGGAGTGAAGACAACGTTGGGCTTTCGGAGCCTGCAATGACCTCATCCATGCTGGGTCCGCTTGTGTAGGACAGCCGAATCGTTGTGGTGGCATTAAACCGGGGTAGGATGAGAGACGCTGTACATGACAGCCGGCCTGGGGCCGGAGCCGCCGTTCACACACCTGCCGCGACTTCACGAGCATGATGCCGCCGCCCAGCCAGCCACCGGGACTTTTGATTGAATTGCGTCCCTCTAATGACCACCCTTCTAACCCCCACCGCCACCCCCGAACAGCCGGCTTCTCGACCTTCAGCGACCCCGCGATCGTCTGACGGGCCTTCGCGATCCGACGCGCCAGCGTCACCTATCCGTGACAGGGCAGGCAGTTCCTTCACCGCGTTGACCCGGAGCATCCACGAGCTGGGACTGATGCGGCGCCGCTACGGCTACTACTGGGCCAAGCTGATCGGTGCCGTCCTTGTCCTGGCCGCCTGGGTCGTGGGTTTCATCTGGATCGGGGACAGCTGGTGGCAGCTAGCCAACGCCGGAGTCCTCGCGGTTGTGATGACCCAGATCTCGTTCTTAGGCCATGACGCCGCCCACCGTCAGATATTCAGATCCGGCAAGTGGAACGACTGGGTCAGCCTAATCATCGCGAACCTGCTGGTCGGGATGGCCTACGGCTGGTGGCAAAGCAAACACAACCGCCACCACGCGAACCCCAACAAGGTGGGAGCCGACCCCGACATCGCGCTGACAGCGATCGCCTTCACACCCGAACGAGCGACCAGGCACCGCAGCCGGCTGATGAGGTGGCTGGTGGCCCATCAAGGCTGGTACTTCTTCCCGATCCTGCTGCTCGAAGGCCTCTCGTTGCACAAGGACGGGATCAGCCGCATCATCAGCCGGGACAAGATTCAGCGTCGCTGGGTCGAGATCAGCTTCATCACCTTCCGACTCGCAGGATTCGCTGCACTGGTCTTCCTCGTCCTGCCACCCGGGAAAGCATTCGCGTTCCTCGCTGTGCAGCTGGCCGTCTTCGGCCTGTACATGGGCTCCTCATTCGCGCCTAACCACGTCGGCATGCCACTGGTATCGGCCAAGTTGAAGCTGGACTTCCTGCGCCGCCAAGTCCTGATGAGCCGCAACATCAGCGGCGGATCGCTGATCTCGGTCTTCATGGGTGGGCTGAACTACCAAATCGAGCACCACCTGTTCCCCTCCATGGCGCGACCCTACCTACGTAAAGCGCAGCCACTTGTCGCCGCGTACTGCGCCGCCCAAGGTGTCCCCTACACCCGCACCACGCTCTGGCAGTCCTACCGCATCGTCATCGGCTACCTCAACAGCGTCGGACTCCGCGGCAAAGACCCCTTTCTGTGCCCCCTGGTCGCGCAACGCCGCGCGTTTTAACTCTGCGGATTGCCGGACTTGGCGTACCAAGTCAGGCGGCAAGGTCCGGCCAAACCCGCCGGTGTCTCGTGGTCGATCTAGTGGATCGTCCCAAAGATCGTGAGGACACGGTGAGCGGGATGCCGAGTGCCTGACGCGGATTTGTCGACCCCTACTGAGCAGCGTGAGCAACAACGGCGCCGGGCGTCGCGTAGCCGCTTTCCGCCAGGATGCGGTGCCAACCTCGCCAACGGCACGGAGCTCGAGGAACGGCTGCTATCAGAATCGGATGCTATCGACCGGAGGCGTCGCCGCCTCGTCCCGGCCCGTCGCTTGGGCCCAAGTAGCAAGCCGCACGACGACGATCGCAGCAAAGTCGACCTGGATCCCGGCCTACCCTGAGCAGCCGGATGTCAGTCAGCCTGGGAAGGCCCGGCCAGAGTCAGGTGTGGACGATGCCACTGAAGGACGCGGCCACCGTGAACATCCCACGACGCCGGTCTGCATAGTCCAATGCACCGAGGCCGAGATCAAGCTGCCCTTCGACCTAGATCTCGCTCGAGCCGACGTGGATGCCGCGACGACTTTGGCTGACCGGTCCGCGAAACCGACGGATACCCCGGCCAACCACTGCCGGCCGCTGGTGTCCTCACTCAGCCTTCTCTCACCGGATCTGCATTCGCCTCATCAACCAGGCTGCCGAGTCTTTGAGCAAGCAGCTCCATGGGCGGACATCCAGCTGACCTTGCGAGTGCATGGGTCTTGATGTGCTGGTCGTCATGCCGACGGCGGGAAGGCGGGCTTCTGCTCCAACTGGCGATCCGGTCCGGTGTGGGAAACATTCCACACCAGCAAACTCCCGCACTGCTGGCCAGCAGCCACCGGGCCGGCGGCCGGCAGAGGTTGGCCGGGGTATCCATGGGTGGCCTCGGTCCATTGGACCATGCAGCCCGGCACCGTGGGATGTTCACCGTGGCCGCGTCCTTCAGTGGATCGTCCACACCCGACTCTGGCCGGGCCTTCCCAGGCTGACTGACATCCGGCTGCTCAGGGTAGGCCGGGGATCCAAGTCAACTTTGCTGCGATCGTCGTCGTGCAGCTTGCTACTTGGGCCCAAGCGATGGGCCGGGACGAGGCGGTGACCCTCCGGTCGATAGCATCCGATTCTGATTGCAGCCGTTCCTCGAGCTCCGTGCCGTTGGCGAGGTTGGCACCGCATACTGGCGGAAAGCGGCTACGCGACGCCCGGCGCCGTTGTTGCTCACGCTGCTCAGTAGGGGTCGACGAATCCGGCGTCAGGGCACTCGGCATCCCCCTCACCGTGTCCTCACGATCTTGGGACGATCCACTAGATCGACCACGAGACACCGGCGGGTTTGGCCGGACGTTACCGCCTGAAGCGGTATCCCAAGTCCGGAATCCGCAGAGTTAAAGCGCGCGGCGTTGAGCGACGAGGGGGCACAGGAAGGGGTCCTTGCCGCGGAGTCCGACGCTGTTGAGGTAGCCGATGACGATGCGGTAGGACTGCCAGAGCGTGGTGCACGTGTAGGGGACGCCTTGGGCTGCGCAGTAGGCGGCGACCAGCGGCTGCGCTTTGCGTAGATAGGGTCGCGCCATGGACGGGAACAGGTGATGTTCGATCTGGTAGTTCAGTCCACCCATGAAGACCGAGATCAGCGGACGGCCGCTGATGTTGCGGCTCATCAACACCTGGCGGCGTAGGAAGTCCAGCTTCAGCTTGGCCGACACCAGCGGCATGCCGACGTGGTTGGGCGCAAATGATGAGCCCATGTACAGGCCGAAGACGGCCAGCTGCACAGCGAGGAACGCGACCGCCTTCCCCGGCGGAAGCACGAGGAAGACCAGAGCAGCGAATCCTACGAGTCGGAAGGTGATGAAGCTGATCTCGACCCAGCGACGCTGAATTTTGGCTGGACTGATCACCCGGCGGATCGCCTCGTGGTGCATCGAGAGTCCGAGCAGCAGCAAGATCGGGAAGAAGTACCAGCCCTGATGCGCCACCAACCACCTCATCAACTGGCTGCGCTGCTTGGTTGCTTGTGCGGGCGTGAGAGCGAGGGCAGTCAAGGCGATGTCGGGGTCGGCTCCCACCTTATTCGGGTTCGCGTGGTGGCGGTTGTGCTCACGTTGCCACCAGCCGTAGCTGATCCCGACCAGCAGGTTCGCGATAATCAGGCTGACCCAATCGTTCCACCGGCCAGACTTGAAGATCTGACGGTGCGCAGCGTCATGGCCCAAGAACGCGATCTGGGTCATCAAAACCGCGAGGACCCCGGCGTTGGCAAGCTGCCACCAGCTGTCGCCGAACCAGATGAAACCTACGACCCACGCGGCCAGGATAAGAACGGCACCGATCAGCTTGGCCCAGTAG